>CAMFNB010000013.1 GCA_945965275.1 uncultured Clostridia bacterium
TGGATCATTCGTGTTAAAAAAGAAAAAAAGCAGGTTGAACAGCCTGCATAAGATATATTTTTCAAGGGACTTTTTGAGAAAAACACAATTTTTTCAAGGGACTTTTTGAGAAAAATGCAACTTTTTCAAGGGACTTTTCAGATAAACCAGCAACTTTTTCAAGGGACTTTTTAAAGAAACCGCTATTTTTAGGCATTTTTAGAATTGAGATTTTCAGTAAAACAGATAAAGCCGACAGATCACTCTGTCGGCTTTACCATGTAGGAGCAATTAATATATTTCAGAAAGCTTTTTCGTACATCTTGCCATTACCTCTGTGTATTCCTTAAGGTCACTTGCTGAGAGGTCTTTTCCTGCCCACGCTTCTGCCTTCGCACACAAATCAGTATATTTGTTTAAGTATGTCGTATAATCATTAATCATTCCGAGTACATCATCTGAATCATTATACTTCTTCATAAAAGCACAATACTCATCAATAAAGGCCTCATACGATTTTAAGAATTCCTTCAGTTCTTTATTACTACCCGAAACTTCATCCTTGTTTTCTTTCGGAACTTCAGTCGGTTTGACATCCGGTTTTTCCGTAGCAATCACATCGTCCTCCGGCGCGGCAGCTTCTTCGGCATCAATTCTTATGAAAATAATATTTGCACCTTCATAACTTATCTGGAGAGAATCACCATCAGCATTTTTACCGTTAAATGATTTTTCATATCTTTTAAAATCAATATCAAATCCCGCTTCTGTGCATTTGTCAACATAATTATTGAAATCATCGATTGTTGTATTTCCGACATACAGGCAGAATCCGTCAGAGCTCTGCCACTTTACAACACCATATGTTGACTCAGGTTTGGGAACCTTTTCGCCAAAAGTGTTTGTCGGCCATTTTAGGTCTCCCAGTTTTTCTCCCGCTTCAATCTCGATTCTCATTTCTTCTGATGACTCATAATACGATATTTCAATTTTTGTGGCATCTTCTCGAAAAGCTTCAAAATCATGGTCCTTTTCAACATCCACATTAAATCCCGCTTCCACACACTTCTCCGCGTATTCGTCAAAGAAATCCTTTGATACTCCTTCAACATTTGCCGTAAATTCATCATCGTCATTTTCGGTGATTTCGATTTTGCCTTGGTCAGGTTTTGGAATAAGAGCTCCAAGTCCTTTTCTTGGCCAGTCAGAGTCTGCTTTGTTCGAAGAGCCGCATGCAGCGAGCCCGACAATCATTAAAACTGCTAAAACTATCAATAAAAATCTTTTCATTTCTTTTCTCCTCCTCTTCGTATTTCTTTTACAAATGCCTGCAGATATTCCATTGCTGCAGGCGACAAGCATTTTGTCGGATTATTCTTTTCGACATTTCCCAGCAGCCAATCTGTTGTTACTGACAGGCACTGTGCAATAGCAATAAGATTTCTGAGTTTCGGTTCAATTTCTCCGAGCTCATATCTCGCAATTGCTGTTCTGGATGTGCCTATGAGTTCTGCAAGTTTTTCCTGAGTGAAGCCTGCCTGTTCTCTTGCCTGCTTAATCCTTTTTCCCAAATAAAGCATTTGAAAATTCATATTACTCATATATTTAATGTTAAAATATTTTGTCAGTATTTAACATCAACCGAGAGTAACAATCCGTTACCGCAAGTAACCGGCAAACTCCTTCTTTTTCTTATACATAAATAAATCCTCCTGTGTTTAAATTCCGCTCAAAGCAGTTTTCACTCACAAGAGGATTTGTAAATTTCGCGAATATGTAACTTTCACTACACAAAAAAACGGCAGCCGAAGCTGCGCAATTAAACAACTTTATCAGAATATGATTTCACCGCCGCTGGCAATAGATCTCAGCAAATCATCTACAGCTCCGCTGCTTACTGCAACTGCCACAAGGGCGCCTACTGCAATAATTATAACTGTTGAAATAATGCTGAATATGATGCCAATTAAGGATAAAATTTTACCTGTTTTGGATTTGCCGTCATGCTTTCCATTTATTATCATGAATTTGTTTGACTTTACATATCCTATAATTGATAAAATCAATCCGATTAGACCTGACTCAGAAAACACCAGTCCGAGAATACCGAGTACAAGAGCACCCGTTGAGTTTGCCTTCTTTGCTGCAGGTGCAGAAGTCACAACTGTCTCAGTCGGCTGCGGCACTTCATCCGGAACCAGGTGTGCAACCGGAGGCATGCCGATTGGCGGTTCTTCAGCAGGGACGACTTCAGAAACAGTCTCCGGAACAGCTTCAGGAACGACCTCTTCAACAGCAGGAGCAACAACAGTTACTTTTGTTCCGCAAACAGGACAGAATTTTATACCATCCGCAAGTTTATTTCCGCAATTTTCACAAAACATTGTTTTACCTCTGTTAAAACTGATTAATAGTAGTAAACATTATCTAAGTAAGATACGCAGGAAGCGATTGCTCCGATACATACAAACACAGTCATTACAATTCCTATAATAAATCCGAAATTGCCGAGAATGCGTCCGACCTTTGCTTTTCCGTAAATCATACCGTGATCCTTTGCAAATTTATTCGCTTTCTTCTTCGCAATGGCACCAAGAATAATTCCCGGAATGCCAAACTCACAAAGAGCAAGTGCAAGAATACCCAAAACCATAATTGATGTTGAGTTATCCTGTACTTTTACTGCTTCTACATGTTCAACAACCGGCTCAACAGGAGTCACAACCGGTGCCTGCTCACCGCCGACCTGGACTCCGCATTTAGGGCAGAACTTTGTTCCGTCATTAATCTGTGCTCCGCAATTAGTACAAAACATATCTTTACCTCCGAATTAAATAGTATTTAAAAATTCTTTAATTGTCTCATCATACTTCTCCTCAGCATTGATTCTGATGTGTGAATGAGCGCCTTTATCAAAATACACGAGTTTCTTATTCTTTGAACTGCATTTATTATACAACACTTCAGCATAATGCGGAAGCGAAAATTTATCTTCCATGCTTTGCATCATGAGAATCGGTTTTTCCATTTTATCAATTCTGTAAATCGGTCCGTCGGTTACGACATTTACTCCGGCGCAAACTCTGATATATGCCATTACAATATAGGTCATCGGGAAATTCCTGTGCCCCATTTCCTTCATGTGATTTTTGAAGGAATCATAGAAATGAATGAACATTCCTTCCGCAACCATTCCTGTAAAATATTCGGGGCAATCCTTCGAAATCATCGCATAAAGTGCAGCCGCGGAACCGATGCAGATTCCGTGCACCACGATACTCTTTACTCCGAATTTTTCATTGATATACTTTCCCCAGCAAAGAAGATCTTCTGATTCCTTTTTACCGAGTGTTGCAAATGTTCCGCCAGATAAGCCGTGGGCTCTGTTATCCACAACAAGGATATTGTATCCCATTTCCTTATACGGCTTTGCGAAATAGTAACTGTAAAGGCATGTTTCGGTTCTTCCGGCAAGAATGATTGCCGCGCGGTCATAGCCGAAATCGAAGTATTCTCCGCAGAGTTTAATCTTTTTGTTTGAAGTTTCAACTTCATGCTTGTATTCGCTGTTTTCTGCAGCCCACGCCATGCCTGTATCAAACATACGGACAATTTCCTCGTCATCCGGCATGCTGCATTCTCTCTTCCATTTACTCTTCGGTATTCTCACCAAAAGCACCGAATAAAGTACTCCCGGTAAAAAGAAAAGCGGAAGTACTCCTAACAATATTACTGCTGCAAGTATAATCCAAAACCAAATACTCATTTATGAAATACCTATTATCCAGTGATAAATTTCCTGTCCGCCATATACAAATTCAACTTCCATGCCCGGCCAGCTTTCTTCGATAATTTCGCGAACATCGTCTTCCGCATCCTCGTCGGCATCCTTTCCCCTGAATACGATGCACATTTCCTTTTCGTCCATATCCGGCACAAGAGTTAAACCTGACCTGATGCAGTCTGTCATGTTGTTTTTAACGCAAATAAGCTCTCCGCCCAAAAGACAGATTTCATCCCCTTCTTTGCAGCTCAGCTCATTCACCGAGTATGCGCGGGAAGCGGTTGTTTCCTGAAGAGTCAGCGTGCTTGTGGCACCGTTTTCCATCTGTTTGATTCTTCTTGCAAAGTCATCTGAATCAGCCATATCCATTGCAAGTGCAAAATATCCTTCGGCAAGGGTTTTAGTTGAAAGAACGGTAATCTCAGCCTCCTTATATATTTCAGCTGCCTGCTTTGCCGCAAGAATCACATTTGAGTTGTTCGGAAGAACAACAATCTTTTTTGCATTTACTTTTTTGAACGCATCAACAAATTCCTTTGAAGAAGTGTTCATTGTTGCACCGCCGTCAAGTACGGCATCACATCCGAAGCTTTCAAAAAGCTCCGTGAAGCCTTCACCGTTTGAAACAGCAATTCTGGCAAAATCTTTTACCTTTGCCTTTTTTTCATTATGCTGAACCTGCATGTTCTCCAGTTTGAAATCAATGAATACTCCGTACTCTTCGCATGTCCTGATGATTTTTGAAGGATTCTTTGTATGAACATGCACCTTCACAAGCATATTGTCCTGAACAGCAACAACGGAGTTTCCGTAAGACTCAAGAATGCCCGTAAAAGATTTCATTTTAAAGTTTTGATCAAATTCTCCTGTCTTCATCAGTTGGAGAATAAATTCCAAACAGTATCCGTCTTCAAAAGCACTGTTTTCATTGAAAATTTCCGGCGTAACTTCAATTTTCTTACTCTCTTCTTTTACACTGAAATCAAGTGCAGTATCTTCGATATGTTCTCCGTAAAGCGACTTGAGCATACCTTCGAAGATTAAAATAAAGCCAGCTGCTCCGCTGTCAACAACACCTGCTTCTTTAAGAACGTCAAGCATGTCAGGTGTCTGGGAGAGAATTTTCTTCATTTCCGCGATATACATCGAAATCAGAACGTCGCATGGTGTGAGCCTTGAAATTTGTCCTCGTATGTTTTCAATGCCTTCACGTGCAACCGTGAGCATAGTTCCTTCAACGGGACGAAGCACCGTTTTGTATGCGTTCCTGTAGCCCATGATAAGGCCGTTACGAAGTTCGCCTATTCCAATAACGGGCTTGTTGCGAAGTTCCGTGTAAAAGCCCTTGAAAAACTGCGAAAGAATAACGCCTGAGTTTCCTCTTGCGCCAAGCAGCATACCAACGCTGATTGCTTTTAGCACAACTGAAGTATCTGCATTTGATTGTATTTTCGAAGCTCCGCTTTCAAGTGTTTTACACATGTTGGTACCGGTATCTCCGTCCGGTACCGGAAAAACGTTAAGGTCGTTAATCTCCCTCTCGTGAAGGCGAAGATTTGCCAAACCGTTTTTCAGCATTTTTTCCAGCATGAAGCCGTCAATTCTTTTAATCATTATTGTCGGCCTTTCCTAAGTTAACAAGCGATTTCGGAAGTTTGAATGTGAGAAGGAACGATACAAATGTTGCTGCCGCACAAATCAGAGTAACAAAATACATAGGGTTTACGGTAAAAGGATCTTCGATCACACCTGTAATGCTCTTTAAAATATTGAGTACCACATATGAACCTATTGCCGAAGCAATGCCGGCAAACAATCCCTGTACCGCAAAGTACATGGCTGAGTTTGACACTCCTGTCTTCTCCTGCTCTTCCGCAGCAAGCTGTGAGGGAATTGAATATGCAACTGAGAATAAAGCTCCGATTGCAAGGGAACAGAATACACCGGAAAGAATTGCAAGTATTGTTCTTGCGATGCCGGCTGCAATAAATGAAACTCCGAACATTGAAAGCATTCCGAAGCTGTATGAAAGAACGGCATATCTGAACGCAAATCCGAATCCGTATTTATTGAATATCTTTGTGTAGATATACAGTGTAAGAGGAACCGGGGCAAACGAGCCCATCATTACGAACATCATATTCATTCCCGTACCTGTAAAATATTCATTTATTCCGCTCAGGAACAGCTGAACACCGAAAGTCATACATGAATATACAATCATCCATACGATAAACTTCCTGTTCTTCAGTGTATATTTAAGTGATGTGGCAAGGTTTAATGCCTTTACCTTTTCTCCCTTGTCTTCTCTGTTGTCAGGCTCCTTAATCATGAAGAAAGGAATCAGCATTGTCAGCGCCATAGGAAGCACAAGCAATGCAACAATGCGAATGTTAAGACCTTTAAGCATCGCAACAACACCGACATATCCGAAGATATAGTAGAGAACATCGAAGAATGATTTCACATTTGAAATCATGTTTCTTGCTTTTACATTATCAACAATTTCGGTAAAAGTTGCGTAGTAAGTAACCATGGTAAGAGTATATGCAATATAGAACAGACACAGCACCACTCCGAGATAAATCGTATTAAGTAATGTTGCCTGACCGTTGTTCGGCACAATCAGGAAAAGAAGATATGCCGCAATTGTCGGAATAAGGCCGATTAAAAGTGCCGGTCTTCTTCTTCCGAATCTGCTCTTAAGATTGTCGGCAAATGCCGCCATGGGAATATCAATTATACCGTCAATGACTTTTGCAATAACACCGAACACTGCCCACACTGCAACAATTACAAGATCCGTATTTTGAAATGTATGAGTCTTTGCCGCTTCTTCTGAAAAGCCGCTTGCGATGATAGCACTGCAAAGGTATGAGCCCATCATAAGATTAAGCATATTAACGCCCAATCCGCCGAGAGCATAAAATATGAGTTGTGACTTCTTGGTTAACTTTTTCATTTACAATTACTCCGCTGCAGAATACTTTTCAACAATTGCTTTCTCTCTTCCGAGGTCTTCCGAAATCGGAGTTCCCATGTAATATGCTGCCATGAGTCCGGGTCCGATATTAACTCCGCATGCCGGGAATACGTCACGAATTACAACAGCCTTAGGCTTAAACTTTTCTTCAATCATGGCCTTGTATTTTTCAGCCTGAGGAAGTCTGTTTGTCTGAGCGATAAAGATAATCTGTTCTGAAGGATTCTCGATTGTCTCTTCAATGTAGTGCATGAGAACCTCATACGCCTTCTTTTCGCCTTTTATCTTGCCTATAACTGTTGTCATTCCGTTATAGTCAAATTCTCCGATTGGCTTAATTCCGATAAGCTGTCCCATGAAAGCTTTTCCGTGGGTCATTCTTCCCTTCTTTGCAACGAAAGAAAGGTCATCGAGCCAGCCGGCCTGGTGGAATCTGTTTTTATTTGTTTCAACATACTGCGCAACTGTATCAAGTCCGTATCCCTCATCTCTGAGGGCTGCAGCACATACTGTCATAAGTCCGAAGCCCGGTCCGAATCTGAGTGTGTCGATAACCTTGATGTTTGCATCAGGATTTGCTTCAAGCACGGCATCTCTTGCAGAGCATGCGAATCCGTATGTTCCGCTGATACCTGATGAAATTGTCATACAGAGTATGTCACAGCCCTCTTCAATGTATTTTGTGAAAACTTCGGTAAATTCCTGGACATTTGCAGGAGCCGTTGAATATCCGTCAGGGTTCTTTTTAAGATCCTTGTAAAAGTCTTCTCTTCCGATTTCATCCCATGAGAAAATTGACCGGAACTCTTTTCCGTCAGGCTTAAGTACATGTGATCGTAATACCTTGATGTCGTACTTTTCCTGGTAATCATTTCCGAGATCACAAGTTGCATCTGCAACGATAACAAATTTTTTCATTTTTCAGTCCCTCTCAAAATATATTTTTATTTTCTCTAAAATCAAACCTTTAACATGCTCACGGTCAGTCACATATGATATTGCATGTTCCGCACCGGGCACGAATATCTTTGTTTTCTCCGAAGCACAGGATTCATAGTTTGCAAGTCCCTGTGCAGCAGAAACCGTTGAGTCCGCTTCACCGTGTATAAACACTGACGGAATCCTGTTTTTACCGAGACTCTCGGTAACTTTTTTCTTTATATCCACACCTACAATAAGTTTTGCCCAAAGTCTTATGAGCGGCATTGCAAGCCGTGCAACCTTTATCTTCTTCTGACTGCTTCCGAAAATCATTTGATCCCACGGTGATGTGAAGCCGCAGTCAAGTATCAGCATTTTAACGGCAGGCTCATCAATCTTTGATGATGCATACGAAACAGCCGCACATCCCATTGAAGTGCCGTAAATCAAAATTTCTTCCGCTCCCAGGTCGTTTTTCACAAAAGCGGTCCAGCTGAGAACGTCATTCTGTTCGAGAAGTCCCAATCCGGCAAATCTGCCCCCGCTTCCCACATGGCCTCTCTGGTGAACAAAGAGAATATTGAAACCATTTTCAATCAGGTCATTTGCCTGCGCTGAAAAATTGGTAAAAGGGTCGGAACAGAATCCATGGAAAAACACAGCTGTTCTTTTAAATCCTTTGTCAAAATACTGTCCGGTAAGTACCGCCCCGTCATAGGCAGTAATTTTCACCTCGGAAGAATCATTTTCACGGAGCTTTGCTGCTTCGTTTTTCATAAGTTCTTCGTAGGGTTCGATATATGTTCCCTTGAATTTATAGTTCTCAATGTAAACATTTTTCTTTTTTGAAAAAATGACAAAAAAAAGAACTATCGACGGGAATATAACGAATACCAACAAAAAAGAAATGAGAGCCAAAAGAACATATGTGAATATCATTCGTCTGCCTCCCCCTTTTGTATTTCGCAGTTCTTATATTATATAAGAAAAAGCCCTGAATATCAATTCATCAGGACTTCTTATTAGCCTTGAAAAGGCGCCATTTTTCTTTTGCTTTTTCTTCCTGCGTGCTGAGTTTTTTACCGAAACAGACTTCGTATACAAAATGCTCGCAGTTATTGTGAAGAATGTTATATCCGCCTTCTCCCAAACGGGCTTTGGCACGGCTTACTGTTTCGTCCTCGGAGAATTTTTCTTTCTTTTCTTTTTTCGTAAATTCAGCGACTTCGATTATTGAGCCGCAGGCAAATATATCTATATCCGTTGAAATTACTGTTATTTCTTTGTTCGTTCTTTCATCGGCATACTGCGGTGCCGGCGGGAGACCGAACTGAATAACCTCATCGTCCGAAACGAAAATTCCGTAATGGTAAAATGATCCGACTTTCACTCGAATCATATCGCCTTTTTTACATTCCGTGGGATTCCAGTTCATGAGAGCTTTGCCTCGATGTAATTTACAACATCACGAAGTGTTGCAACATCGTTCATTCCGATATTGTCAAACTGAATGCCGAAAGTTTCCTCGATGGCAATTACGATGTAGAGCATGTTTACGGATGTCATTCCGTATTCCGTGCGAAGGTCCGCATCCTCTTTTATGTCAACATATTTATCTGCACCTGCGGGATCTGCATAAACTAAAATTTCTTTGATTTTATCGATTATCTCCGTTCTGCTCATTGACATTTCTTATATCTCACAATCTTCATACTCGGTGTTCTTTCGAAATCACTTGTTCTGATAATAATTTTCGCAACCTGCATGTATCCCGGAAGAGTCTTATTTATTTCTTCAAGCTTACCCGTAATGAATGCACCTCTTTCAGCCTCAGGAATTGCAGCCATTTCAGTCTGTCTCGGTACAACTTCAAGAGCAAGGAAGTGATTTCCGTTTTCGTTTACATCCTCATATACCTGTGAATCCTGAATGCATGAAAGCTCGTTGAATTTCGCTTCAACCTCGGCAGGAGAAACATTTTCTCCGTTTGAAAGTACGATTACTTCCTTGATTCTTCCTGTGATATACAGGAATCCGTCTTCGTCAATTCGAACCAAATCACCTGTCTTAAACCATCCGTCCTCATATGCTGTGATATCACCGCCTACATAATCTGTGAGCATGTTATCACCCTTGAGCCAAAGCTCACCGTTTTCGATTTTGTATTCCTGATTAGGATACATAATGCCCACTGACTCAGGCTTATTTGCCGATTCCGGATTTCCGGAAACCAGGTTTGCGGATTCTGTAAGTCCGTAGCCCGGGAATAAAGTCACACCCAATTTTTCATATTCTTTCACAAGATAAGGAGCAACAGCAGCGGCACCGCAGATTATGTATTTCATATCGTTTCCGAGCATGTTTTTCTTAAACTGCTTTGAAAGAGAAAGCGCCATTTCGGCAAGTGCAGGAACCATAACCATAATGTTCGGATTGAACATGGCGATATCCCTGAACATGTCCTTGTTGTTTCGGCAGATAAGTGTTGTGCCTCCTGTGTAGATCGGTGTAAGTAAGCTTCTGATAAGACCGAATACATGTGAAAGCGGTAAAATCAAAATGCATTTCTGGAAGAATACATCTTTGTATCCGAAGCATCCGTTCATAATTCCCTGAAGAACTGCTCCGTTTGAAAGGAGAGCGCCCTTGCTTTTACCGGTAGTTCCGCCTGTAAACATGATTACGCAGGGAGTTTCCGCGCTGCACTCAGCAGCATCTGTTTCCTCGTCTGCTGTCTCTGTGACAGAAACTGCAGGCACCTTGAGCATTTCTTTAAATGACATATCCGCAAGGCCTTCTCCGTAAATAAGAGCACTTGTTCCGAACATCATAGTGCATCCGAACACTGCCTGTGCCGGAAGCTGAGCCGGAAGAACTGCTGCCGTATATCCCAGTGTTGTAATTGCGAAAAAAGCTTTTACGAAATCGTATGAATTCGGGCTTATCAGAGCAACTCTTGCACCCTCCGGAAGTCCGAGATTTTTAATTACCGTACGGAATTTTCTGATATCCTTATCAAGCTGCGCATATGTGTAATCCATGCCGTTGTCTTTTATTGCAACCCTGTCCGCATATTCTTTTGCACAATGTTCCCACATTGAAGATAATGTTTTGTAATCAACAATCCTGTCAAAAGTCTCTTTGTCTGTGTACTTTGCGAATATTTCCTTTGGCTGTGTTTTCATTTGTTCTTCTCCCCCTTAACCAATGCTTCCAATTCTGATTCTTTATTTTGTAATTTCTCTGTTATTTTGTCAATAAGACCGAAGTTCATTTTTGCTTCGGGATTACTGAAATCATCTATGGGCTCGCCTATTACCATTGTAAGTCTTTCATACCAATGCTCTTTCTTCTTTATATACATCGGTACAATCGGCACCTTGCCCTGGAAAGCCATCAAAGTAACACCGGACTTAAATGTTGCTGTCTCTCCGCTGCCGTCATTCACGGCTCCCTCGGGGAACATGGAAACCAGTTCACCCTGCTTTATGTGTTCAACAATTTCTCTGAAGGATCCGAAAGATACGTTATTTTTGTCAATGGGCAGACAGAGGAAAGCTTTGAAAAAGGGTCTTGATTTCCCCTCAAAGAATTTTTTAAGACAAATAAAATGATGCCTTCTGTACCAAATCGCAATCATCATATATATGGGATCAAAGAAGCCCAGATGATTTGCAATAAGTATTGCTCCGCCCCTTATGTGTTTTTGGGCCTTTTTGTTCTCAAAAAGAATTTTCGGTCTCTGATAAAGAAACATCGGAAGTCCCAGCAAAAAGCAAAGCACTTTTACGATGTCATGAGCCAAATATTTAATTGAAAACATAGGTGGCTTATTTTTGTTTTTCATCTAAAATTTTACCCAGTTCAATTATTCTTTCTCTGCAGATATTGTTAAGTGCCTCAAGTTTCTCTTTGTCGCTTCCTTCTCCGTTTTCAACGTCAGACGGCATTATGGGTGTGCCCACAATTACCCGTGTCCTTTCTTTTGTAAAATACTTTCCGTTTGTGTATATCGGAATAATCGGCACATTCAGTGCAAGTGCAAGGTAAGCCGCACCCGGCTTGAATTCAAGCGGCCGCTCCTCGTCTTTAAGAGGAAGTCTTCCCTCAGGGAAAATACCCACCACTCCGCCTTTTTGAAGTATTTCTTCGGACTTTGTCATGAAAGTGAAGTTTTTCACCTCGCGGTTTACGTAAATTCCGCCCATCATTTTAAGAAATCCTCCGAGAACTTTCTTTTTGAAAAGCACCTCTGCCATCTGCACTCTAAGTGTCCTTCCGAAGAATACAAAAAGCATGACTGCATAGTCAAAAACAGATGTATGATTTGAAATAACAACGGCGGGGCCCTTTATCTTTCTTCCCTGAATCGCCTTGTTCTCATAATATATTTTCGTTCTGAGAATGAGCTTTTCAAAAGGCCATCCCGTTATTTTCGTGAACCAGTTAAAGAAGGCAATCATTTTTCTGCCCTCTTTTCTTTTATGTATTCATACATTTGTCTGACAGTTCGAAGCTTCGTTTCGTCATCAAAAGCAATGTTGACACAAAACTCTTCCTGCAGCCTTGTGATGAGTGCAAGATAGTTGAGGCTGGTTCCGCCTTCATCGAAGAAGAAATCCGAATCAAAGCTCACTCTTTCTGCGGGAATCTCAAGGGCAAAAGCGAACAACTCATGAATTTCTTTCATGAGTGCGTCCTCTTCCTCATCCTCTTTTTCGTTTTCCGTACGGAACAATCTGAACTTGCCGGCGTCGTAATCCCTTGCGATTTTGGCTCTGTTCTTCTTGAAATCATTTCCCTCAATAAAAGAATTTTTTATGAAGTCAATTTTAAGCTGCGAAAGAACCTTTTGCTCCGCCGCTGTTTTTCTTATGTTTTCCTCAAGTTTTCTGAATTCATCATTTGTGATGTATTTATCAACTGAAATCAAAAGCAACGGTAAAATGTTTTCTCCGCTCTTTGTCTTAGTAAGACAAACATCATTTACTCCCGGCAACATAAATACCTGCTCTGTTATGTTCGGATTTATATTCTCACCGTTTGCGCCAATGATTACATCGTCTTTTCTTCCGAGAATTCTGTAGTGGCCGTTTGTTTCTTCAGCAAGATCGTGGGTGTTGAACCACTCTTCTTTTTCTTTTCTTTCCCCGCCTTCGATAATATATTTTGCAGTTGCCTTGCTTCTCACAAGCAGCTCACCGTCATCTGAAATTTTATATTCAACCATGGCCATCGGTTTTCCGACACTGCACGAATTGAGAAGCTTTGCTTTGTTTGAAAGCTCCACTGAAGTAATGCCTATCTCGGACATTCCGTAGCCGTCTGCAAGGTGATATCCTATTGCATTGAAAAATTTAATTGCTTCCGGTCTGATGCTACTTCCGCCGGTAATCATAAAGCAGATGCTGTCCCCGAAAATTCCTTCGCGAACCTCCTTGAGTGCAAGTTTTGCAAACATTTTACCGAGCAAAGGAATGTCGTGAAGCTTTGTTGAAATCTCCACACCCTTCAAAAATTTTGAGTAGGTTTTTTCTCCCCGGGATTTGATTTCCGATATGGCGCGGTCGTAAACAGTTTCCCAAAAAAGAGGAACCGCAAAAACATGAGTTACCTTATGTCTTTTGATTGTGTTCTGAATCGTAGACGGGCTCATGTCATTAAGCTGCACAAGAGTACGCGAGAAGAACGCAAACCAAATGTATACGGCAACCAATCCGAATATATGATAGAACGGTAAAAATGTCAGTTGCTTCAGGTTTCCCTCATAGTGCTTTTTCATCAGCTTACTTTCCTTGATTATCTCGTAGCTGTCGATAATCTGGTAAAAGAATTCCTCTGCGCAGTATGCACAGATTTTCACATTGAATGATGTGCCTGAAGACATAACGAAAAGCTCCGTTCCGAAATCTTCTGCAACCAGCTCGCTTTCCGCATTTTCAATTTCGCTGTCTATGACGGCTACCGCATTTGCATCTGCAAGTGCTTTTTTTCTTGTTTCTTCATCAAGTCTGAGATTTACCAAAAGCGGTTTGAATCCGGCTGCGAGAATCGCCCAAAATGACTCGAGCCAGCAAAGCGAATTGTCCATTTGCAGTGCAACAACGGAATCATAAGGCTTGTCCTTAAGCTGCTCTTTAAGTGTTGCAGCCTGTTTTAACGCAGAAGAATAAACCTCTCCGTAGGTTTTCTTAACAATTCTGTATCCTTCGCTTTTCTCGTACATGATATTCTCTTTTTCCGAAAACATCAGGCGAAAAAGTGTATAAAAGGTTTTGGGGCTTTTTTTAAAGTCCTCAATCTTCGCAGTTACAAATTCATTTAATTTTTTGTGATTACCTAAACCGTATGCCTTCATCAGTCGAGCTTTTTACCGCAACCTCCGCAAAAATGATCTGTTCCCGGAACATACTGTTTTCCGCAGTTGGTACAGAATGCTTTTGCTCCCTCTGCAGGTGCCGTTTGTGGCTGCTGTGGTGCGGGATTCACTGTCTGTGGCCGGTTTGCTGTGCCGTCCGGATTCAAAGCATATGCTTCGTTGTGACGAAGCGGCTTTTTACAGGTCGGACAGTACACAAAACCGTCCGGAAACCAGGGTCTGAAGTCGAGATGATAGTCTGTGTATTGCACGTTTGTACGACACAAGGGGCATTGCTGCTGGTATGTGAGTCCGCTGTGCCATAAAGCTCTTTTAAATGCCATAATTATTTCCTCCGTTAATCTTTAAAATGCTTTTATTACAAAGTTCAAAACTCCGTTTGCTATCTTTTGCTGGTATGCCGCGTTATTGAGATTTTTATCCTCTGTCTCATTCGACGTAAATCCGCATTCGAGAATTACGCAGGTTCCGGCATTCCAGTTTATTCCTGTGTAATTATCACTCTTAACGGCACTTCTCTTTGTTGCACCGGTTGCATTGCATACCTCGGCAAGAAGCTCGGAAGCGTACCGGTTATCCCGGTAAGATCTGCTTTTACAGGACGCACTTCCGTCACCGGAGCCTCTTGAGAATGTATCAACACCCGCTGCGGATGATGAGTCCGCGCTGTCACAGTGAATGCTGATTGTAATATCCGCACCTGCATTGTTTGCGATTGCTGCTCTCTGCTGATTTGAGAGATGCGTGTCGTTGTTGTCTCTTGTCATTACAACCTTATATCCGTTTTTCACAAGCGTATCTCTTACCTTCAGTGCAATCTGCAGGTTAGTTATATATTCAGGAATCTTTGTTGAAACACCTGTTGCGCCTGATGTGTTTTTAAGTTTTGTTGCTCTGCCCCACGGTGAAACGGTTTCGTATCCTGACGGCGGTGTCTTTTGGTGTCCGGGATCAATGCATATTATTTTTGCAGGACTCTTGCCTGTCTTCTTTGCCGCGTTCCATCTCTCCGTTAGTTTTTCTCTTGTGGCAGGGCCTACGCTTCCGTCAACTGAAAGGCCGTTTGACATCTGGAATATCCTTACCATGTTAAGCGTGCCTGCGCCGAAGCTGGCATCCACATCAATATCATAGTTTAAGTTGTATAAAATTTCCTGAACCCAAAGTACGCCGTCTCCATTTGCTCCTTTTCTTATGCTGGTTGACGGTATGGTAAGATTATCGGGATTGTGTTTAAATGCCTGTCCCGGGGCCTCCATTGTTGCCTGAGGATTCGGTGTTGGTGTCGGTTCTGCAAGAGCCTCATATTTCTCAATGAGTTTTCCCCTTGTCGCCGGGCCCACGCTTCCGTCAACTGAAAGGCCGTTGTCACTTTGGAATTTTTTTACCGTTGCAAGGGTGGCAGGTCCGAAGCTGCCGTCAACACTTATTGTATATCCCAGTGTTTTGAGCATGGCCTGAAGCCAGTATGCATCATTTCCCTTTGCACCCTGTCTTACGCTGGTGGTCGGTGTTCTGTAGCTCTCCGGATTACCTGAAGCCGCAAAAGTGTTTGTTCCCGTGAACATGGACAAAACTATTGCAAAAACTAATATTACAGCGATTTTCTTTTTATTCATCAGAATTTTTCCGTCACCTTCTGCATTGCTTTTTTTACGAAAGCTCGCATGTATTTTATCTTGCTCTTTTGGAATTTCTTCCAGCGTTTCGCATATTCATCATAGATTGTGTCACCCGTGGCAAGGAACAATGCCTCAGCCTGCGCGATATGAAGATTGTGGTAAAAAGGACTGGCTATTCTTTTTTCCATATCATAAATTGTCCAATATCCGTTGTCGTACTTCGGCAATTCCTTTTTCAGAGTCGCGATTGTTTTTTCATAAGAATCTCTGTATTTTTCATCATCGCAAACCTGTATCATGTCGTAAAGTCCGAACACAGAGAAAATCCATCCGTTGAGAACAACCGCGCGCGGCTGAAATTCATGAAGAAACAAATCCTCTCCCTCATATCGCGCGGTACCGCCCTCTTCCAGCGGCATAAGCATAAAGTCCAGAGCTTTCTTTGCAAGAGAAATATATTTGTTGTCTCCTGTCAGCTTGTATGCACGAAGCAGGAGAGACGCGCCCTCACCCTGACACATTGATCCGTAAGGAGTTTTCGGATAGAGTACAAAGAAGTTGTTCCATCCGCCTTTTTCTTCAAGGTGTGCTTCCGCCCAGTCAACGCAGTTCATGAACTTCTTTTTGTATACATCCTCTCCGGTCTGAAGGTACATGTCATATGCACCTAATCCGTACTGAAAAATTGCTGTCGGAAATTCGATATCCTTGCCGTTCATTCCGCGAACCAGCGGAACAGCATCTGTTTCAAGAATTTCCTTCTGTATGGTTACCTTGTTTGTGAGGTCATTAAAATATCCCGTAAGTTCTCCGGGTTTAAATGATTTTCCAAGATTTTGGTCCACATGGTCCGCGCTTTTGCCTGTGAGCATAAGCCACCAGTGGCGAATGTTATATCTGTTAATTGCCATAAACACTCCGATAAATTTAATTGTCTTCTATTATATACCAAAATGCTCAATATGCCAAAGTGCAGACAGTCATATTTGATGTCTGTTTTAAGGAATCTGTAAAAACAGACAATAAAAGTGATGTCTTTTTTTGCACTTTATCGGGCCGCAGACATCATATAAAATGCAGCATGAAACACATCATGCCGCATTTGATTGCCATATCTTTTTTACCGTTATTTATCGCAACACGGGTCAGCCTTCTTTTCAGGCTTTTCGTTCGGTGCCGGCTTAGTGTTGTCACCGAGACCTGTTGTCTCTGAGAAGAGTACGTTTGACTTAACAGCATTTACCGCATCCGTCGGAATAATAATCTTTGAAGCCTTTCCGTTTGACATCTGAACAAGTGCCTCATACTTTTTGAGTTCAAGTACAGCACCGTCCACGCCTGCATCTTTGAGAGCTTTGAGACCGTCAGCCTCAGCCTTCTTTGCAAGAAAGATTGCCTTTGCTTCACCTTCGGCTTTTGCAATTCTTGCGTCTCTTTCACCTTCGGCTGCCAAAATCATTGCCTGCTTGTCACCCTCTGCTCTTGTGATTGCAGCTGCCTTGTGACCCTCTGCCTGTAAAAGAGTTTCTCTTCTGTCACGCTCTGCCTTCATCTGCTTTTCCATGGCATTCTGGATTTCTGCAGGAGGGATGATATTTTTAAGCTCAACTCTTGAGACTTTGATACCCCACTGGTCTGTTGCCTCGTCAAGAATGGCTGTCATTTTGCCGTTGATTGTATCTCTTGATGTAAGAGTACCGTCAAGCTCAAGTTCACCTACAAGGTTACGAAGTGTTGTTGCAGTAAGATTCTCAAGTGCCGAGATAGGATTTACTGCTCCGTATGTGTAAAGCTTTGAATCAAAGATTCTGAAATATACGACAGTGTCAATCTGCATTGTAACATTGTCTTTTGTGATAACAGGCTGCGGCGGTGAGTCAAGAACCTGCTCTTTCAGAGTCACTACCTTTGCAACTCTTGAAATGAACGGAGCCTTAACATGGATTCCCGCTGACCAGGTTTTCTGGTACTTACCGAGTTTCTCAACCACGTATTCACTTGCCTGAGGAACAATGCGAATGTTAGTGAAAATCAAAATGAGCACAACAAGTGCTGCCAACCCAATTAAAACACCTAATAAAATTGATCCCATAATTACCTCCCTGAGCATTTTGCTCAATCATATTTTACCAAATTTCCGTATAATAAAAAAGGGACTCACTGAGAGTCCCTTAAAATCTGCCTTTTGATTATTTATTCAGTCTCGACACAAGCATCGGCAATGCTTTTTCAAATTTAACACCATATCTGTGAGTATCATCATCCTGGGTCAGTCTGAGACTTTCGACCACGAAATCCGCAGCAAGTGCCGCTGCGTCAATAAGTGATTCTCCCTGAAGCACGGCTCCGGTAAAAGCAGCTGCAAAACAGTCTCCGGTACCGTGTGAGGATCTTTCCTGCTTATCGCAGAAATATTCCTGCTTTTTACCGGTATCAGTTTCATAAACTACAACGCCGAGCTTTGACGGCTCATAGCTTACTCCCTTAAGAACAATTTTCTTCGCACCGAGTGATTTGAGAGCTCCAAGAAGTCCGTCAACATACTCACGTGTCTGGCATCCCTCTACATATTCTTTGTCACACATAAAGCAGGCCTCTGTTATATTCGGGAGAATTATGTCTGCCTCTCCGCAGAGCTCCGCCATTTCATGAGCAAATGCCGAATCAAAGCCGTAATAGAGCTTTCCGTTGTCGGCCATTGCAGGGTCAACTATTTTAAGTCCGCCTTCCTTGAGAACGTTTTTGAACAGTTCCTTGACATACTCAATCTGTGTGATGCTTCCGAGATAACCCGTATATATGCATTCATAACTGATATCCTCGTCCTGCCAGTGCTTCATTATTTTCGGTATGTCATCCGTAAGATCACGGAATGTGAAATTCGTAAACCCTCCGGTATGTGTTGAAAGAACCGCAGAAGGTAAAATTGCTGTTTCGATTCCGCATGCTGAAATAATGGGAAGAGCTACCGTAAGAGAGCACTGTCCGTAGCACGAAATATCCTGAATTGTCATTACTTTTGCATCTGTCATATCTGTTCCTCTTTCCGGAAAAATATATTATGCATTCAATATATGTCCGCAGCGCCTTACATGCAATAACCAGTTTTCATTCTTTTTTACTTACCAGATTTCACACAACCGTACAAAAAAGGTCCGACCCGGAAGTCGGTCCCCTCTTCGTCCTGTCCGGCAGCGCAAAGTCGCGTTTGCAGATGCATAGTAAACCGGACTTGCAAGAACCAAGCCGTCTGCCTCACGGAACAGTTCAGCAACTTCGTTTACTGTATCATTTATATAGTATAAACATTGACAACACACGGCGATAATCGTATAATGTACGCAATCGGCAAAGGCCGAAATTACTCGAAAGAGAAATGATATGAAAAGAAACTGCATTAAAAAGTATTATTGGTTTAGCTTTTACTTTGCGAATTCAAGTCGTACGGTTAGTTTGTGATGCAGTGAATTACAGTTAAAATCCACGCGGTACAGATTAACCTGTACCGCATTTTTTATTATCGGAGGGAAATATCATGATAGTAGTATTGAAGGAAAACGTAGAAAAGGAAAAGCAGGACCAGCTTGTTGATTGGCTCAAGAGCTTAGGCCTCGGAGTACACATCTCAGCAGGACAGTTCCAGACAGTCTTAGGACTTATCGGAGACACATCAAGTCTCGATATGGACTTGGTTGAAAGCCTTGATATTGTCGACACGGTAAAAAGAGTAACAGAAACATTCAAATGCGGTAACAGAAAGTTCCACCCGGAAGACACGGTAGTAAGCGTAGGAGATGTAAAAATCGGCGGCGGCAATTTCTGTATGATTGCAGGTCCCTGCTCAGTTGAGTCAGAAGAACAGATTATTTCAATCGCAAGGGATGTAAAGGCTGCAGGTGCAAACGTATTAAGAGGCGGAGCATTCAAGCCGAGAACTTCACCTTATGATTTCCAGGGCCTCGGACATGACGGCCTCGAGATTCTCAAAATCGCAAGACAGGAAACAGGACTTCCCATTATTTCTGAAATAATGAATGTATTCGATCTTCCTCTCTTCGAGGATGTTGACATTTTACAGGTCGGTGCGAGAAACATGCAGAACTTCGATCTCTTAAAGGAACTCGGTAAAACAAATAAACCGATTCTTCTCAAGAGAGGTCTTGCAAATACACTTAAAGAATTTCTCATGAGTGCCGAATATATCATGGCACAGGGTAATGAGAATGTTATCCTCTGTGAGCGGGGTATCAGAACATACAGCGACTACTTAAGAAACACTCTTGACCTTTCGGCAGTACCGATGCTTCATGAGCTCTCTCACCTTCCGGTTATCGTTGACCCGAGCCATGCAACAGGTATCGCAAGAATGGTACCGCCGATGGCAAAAGCAGCAACAGCCTGCGGAGCAGACGGACTTATCATTGAAGTTCACAACGATCCTCCGCATGCACTTTGCGACGGCGCTCAGTCATTAAGACCTGAGGATTATGCAAAACTTGTAACAAAAATCAATGCAATCAGGGAGGCAATAAAGTGATTGCAGGAATTATAGGGTTGGGATTAATAGGCGGTTCATTTGCCAAGGCTTATCACAGCAAGGGCCACACTGTCTATGCCTTCAACAGAACAAAATCAGTAACAGACTTTGCTCTTTTAAGCGGAGACATTGACGGAGAGCTTACTGATGAAAGAATTCCGGAGTGCGATATCATCCTTAACTGCCTGTATCCGCAGGCTGCAATCAAATGGCTTGAAGACAAAGGTCCCATTATCGGTAAAAAGCCCATCGTAATCGACGGCTGCGGCACAAAGAAGGACATATGCGAAAAAGGAATGGCGCTTGCCGAAAAATACGGCTTCACATTTGTCGGCGGACATCCTATGGCCGGAACACAGTTTTCAGGATACAAATACGCAAAGGCAACTCTCTACAACGGTGCGCCAATGGTTATCGTACCGCCGAAATACGACGATATTGTTTTCCTTGCGCACATAAAAGAATTACTTGAACCGGCAGGGTTCAGAAGCATAACAGTTACAACAGCAGACGAACACGATGCGGTTATTGCATTCACATCTCAGCTTGCACATATTGTTTCAAATGCCTATGTAAAAAGCCCTACCTCAAGAAGACACGCCGGCATGTCCGCAGGAAGCTACAAGGACCTTACACGTGTAGCATGGCTTAACCCTCAGATGTGGACAGAACTTTTCTTAGAGAACAAGGACAATTTGGTTTACGAGCTTGATACCATTATCAGGAGCCTCAAAGAATACAAGGCCGCCATTCAAAGCGAGGACAGCGAAACACTGAGGAAGCTTCTTGAAGACGGAAAGAGAATAAAAGAGGAGGTGGACGGAAAATGAGAACCGTTGCGATAAATGCCAGCAGAAAATATGACGTTGTTATCGGACAGGGACTTTTACAGAATCTCGGTAAAATGATTTCCGAAGTAACCTCCGGCAGAACAGCGATAATTGTTTCGGACGACAATGTCTTCCCGCTTTACGGCAGCACCGTGAAGGAACAGCTCCTTTCGGCAGGCTTTGAAATAACGGAATTCGTTTTCCTAAGCGGAGAAAACAGCAAGAACTTAGATACATACGGCAAGCTGCTGAATACAATGTCCGAAAAGCATCTCACAAGAAACGATGTTGTGGTTGCACTGGGCGGCGGTGTCGTCGGCGACCTTGCGGGTTTTGCTGCAGCAACATATCAAAGAGGAACAGGCTTCGTACAGGTACCCACTTCTCTTCTTGCTGCGGTTGACTCATCAGTCGGCGGTAAGACAGCAGTTGACCTGCCAAGCGGTAAAAATCAGGTGGGTGCATTTTACCAGCCTTCACTTGTTCTCTGCGACACGGACACATTAAAAACCCTGCCCGATGCGGAATACAGAAACGGCTGTGCGGAGATTATCAAATATGCAATGATTGAAGACGAAGCTCTCTTTGAAAAAATCAAGGCAACACCTATCAAAGATCAGTACGAAGAAATCATTGAAATCTGCGTAAAGATAAAACAGCTTTATGTTGAGTCAGATGAGTTTGACGTCGGAAAAAGAATGTTCTTAAACTTCGGTCACACAATCGGCCACTGCGTCGAAGCATGCAGTAACTATGAAATTCCCCACGGACAAGGTGTTGCAATCGGCATGGTTGCAATTACAAAAGCGGCATGGAAAAAAGGCTTTTGCAGCTTAGAGCTTTGCGAAAAGCTGAACGAGCTTATCGAATATTACGGCCTGCCGACAAAGCTTCCTTTTACAGCGGAAGAAATGTTCGGAGCATCACTTTCAGACAAAAAGAATTTCGGAAAGAAAATGCGTCTTATCGTGCCTGAAAGCATCGGTAAGTGCAGAATAGAAACAATCGGGCAGGATGACTTTATGACCTGGCTGAAAAGCGGAGGTGCCCAGTGACTCAAACAATAGTCCCGGGAAAAAGAACAGGCACGGTGTCCATTCCTTCTTCAAAATCTGTCGCACACAGATTGCTCATTTGTGCTGCCCTCTCTCATGAATGCAGTACACTCACATTAGAAGGAATGTCAAAGGACATCAGCGCAACAATAAGCAGCCTGACTTCTCTCGGTGCTGAATTTGAAAACAGCGCAAAAAACGAGATCAGGATTTCTCCGGTAAAAGGCAGCACAGAGGTTTGCAGCCTATGCTGCGGAGAGAGCGGATCAACCTTAAGATTCATGATGCCTGTTGCGGCAGCTCTCGGTAAAAAGGCAACGTTTCTCATGAGCGGTCTTCTTCCCAGCAGACCCCACGACGTTCTCATTAATGTTCTGGGACAGCACGGCGTCAGGGTTGAAAAAATCGGTGACACGCTTGTATCAGAAGGAAAGCTTACCGCAGGAACTTTTGAAGTTCCGGGCAATATTTCCTCACAATATATTTCCGGTTTGTTGTTTGCCCTTCCCCTTCTTGAAGGAGACAGCATAATTGACATATACGGAAAAATCGAATCCTCCGCATACATCGGTATGACAGAGGATGCAATAAAAGCCTTCGGAATCAATTTCAGAAAAGAAGGCAACAAATATTTCATTCCGGGCAGGCAAAAGTACAGCGCACCGAGTCATTTTACAGCAGAAAAAGACTGGTCCAATGCGGCATTCTTCCTCTGCATGGGCGCAATGTCAGACAAGGGAATAACACTGACCGGCATGAACATGTCTTCAAGACAGGGCGACAAAAAAATAGCGGATATCTTAAAGCAGTTCGGTGCGGACATCGAAATCGCAGACGGTGATATTCACATAAAAAAGGGAGAACTTAAAGGCATCACTGTTGACGCGGCAGAGATTCCCGATCTCGTTCCCACAATCAGCGCACTCGCCCAGGGCGCTTCGGGAACCACACGAATAATCAATGCCCGGAGACTTCGCTTTAAGGAATCAGACAGACTGAAAACAACAGCCCATATGTTAAATACACTCGGCGGTGCCGTTACCGAAACGGAAGACGGACTTATCATAGAAGGAAAACCGGAACTGGGCGCGGGAACAATCGATCCTGCGAACGACCACAGAATTGCAATGTCAGCAGCAGTTGCATCCTGCATCTGCACAGGCGATGTTATAATTCCCGGTTCTGAATGCGTTGAAAAATCATACCCTGATTTCTGGCGCGATTTTTACAGCTTGGAGGTTATGCAATGAGCAGCCATTACGGAGAAAACATTAAACTCACGATTTTCGGTCAGAGCCACTCCCCCGCAATCGGAATGACTCTTGAAGGAATTCCCGCAGGTGAGAAAATTGACATGGAAAAGCTCGGCACTTTTCTTGCAAGAAGAGCACCCGGTAAAAATAAATTTTCCACACCGAGAAAAGAAGCTGACCTGCCTGAATTCGTAAGCGGCATCGTGGGAGACACCACATGCGGAGTTCCGCTCACCGCTCTTATTCACAACACAAACACACGTTCAGGCGATTATTCCGAACTTAAAATCACACCCCGTCCGGGCCACGCGGATTACACGGCCGAGGTAAAATACAAGGGCTGCCAGGACTATGCCGGCGGCGGACATTTTTCGGGAAGACTTACCGCGCCCCTCTGCATAGCAGGCGGAATTGCAAAACAGCTCCTTGAAAAAGAAGGAATCAGAATTGCAGCAAGAATTGCAGCAATCGGCGGAATATGTGACGAGGGTGCTCTTACCGAAACTCTCGAAGCTAAGGAGTTCCCTGTTGTCGATGACAGAAAGGGAGAGGAAATGCGTGCACTCATCGCAGAAAAAAGAGCTGTCGGCGACTCAGTCGGCGGAATCGTTGAGTGTGTTGTAACCGGACTTCCCGCAGGACTGGGCGACCCCATGTTTGACGGTATGGAAAACAGAATCGCACAGATTGTATTCGGTATCCCGGCGGTAAAAGGACTTGAGTTCGGCGCAGGCTTCTCAGTTGCGGAAATGACCGGCAGTCAGTGCAATGACGCATACTGTCTCGAAAGCGGAACGGTAAAAACAAAGACTAACAACTGCGGAGGAATTTTAGGAGGAATCACAAACGGCATGCCTCTTACATTCAAAGCAGCATTCAAGCCCACACCTTCAATTGCAATGACACAGGAAAGTGTGAATTTGGAAGAAGGAAAAGAAACAGAGCTTTCAGTTAAAGGAAGACACGATCCATGTATCGTGCCGCGCGCAGTGCCCGTTGTTGAAGCGGCGGCAGCACTCGCAGTATATGATGCACTACTCGGAAGGAGAAAAGAAATATAATGAGTACCGGGGAATATCGTAAACAGATTGATGAAATTGATGACCAGATTATCAGTCTCTTCGCAAAAAGAATGGAAGTTGCTTCACATATAGCTGAGGAAAAAAAGAAAAACAATCTTCCGGTTTTAGATTCGAAGAGAGAGCGTGAGAAGCTTCTTGACATCATTGACAAGACGCCTGAGGAAATAAAGGAATATTCTCCTCTTCTCTACTCCCTTATCTTTGAAATAAGCAGAAGCTATCAGAATAAAATCATCGGAGCAAACGATGAACTCACAAACAAAATCAAGGGAGCCATTGAAGGCACGGCTCAGCTTTTCCCAGACAATGTAAGCGTTGCCTGTCAGGGTGTTGAAGGCGCAAACTCACAGATTGCCTGTGACAAGCTCTTCAAGTATCCGAGAATTTTATATTTTTCAAACTTTGAAGCTGTTTTCTCTGCCATTGAAAAGGGTCTTTGCAGGTACGGTGTAATTCCGCTTGAGAACAGCACCGCAGGTTCTGTTAACTCAGTATACGATTTGATGATGGAGCACAAGTTCAGCATCGTAAGAAGTATCAGAGCAAAAATCACTCACAACCTTTTGGTTAAGCCGGGTACAAAGCTTGAAGACATAAAGGTTATCTATTCTCATGAGCAGGCAATTAACCAAAGCTCTGTATTTCTCAGTACTCTTAAGAATGTTCAGATTATTCCCTGCGAGAACACTGCAGTAGCCGCAAAGAAGGTTTCCGAATCAACGGATAATTCAGTTGCTGCTCTTGCTTCAATTCAGTGTATGAAATATTACGGACTGGAGTGCCTTAAAGAGTCTGTTCAAAACACAGACAACAACTACACCAGATTCATCTGTATTTCAAAAAATCTTGAAATCTATCCCGGAGCTGACAGAACAAGTATCATGCTTACTCTTCCTCACGAGCCCGGTTCACTTTATAAAATGCTTTCAAGATTTTATGCTCTTGATATAAACCTTATTAAGCTTGAAAGCCGTCCGCTCCCGAACAAAGAATTTGAATTCATGTTCTACTTCGATTTGGAAACTCCTGTTTACTCACCGAAGTTCCTTCAGCTCATGGGCGAGCTTCCTTCAATCTGCGACTCTTTCCAGTACTTAGGAAGTTATAACGAGGTAATTTAAATGGCTCGTTGCGGACTTCTCGGAGAAAAATTAGGCCACAGCTACTCACCGTTCATTCACAATATGCTCGGTGACTATTCCTATGAGATTTTCGAGCGGTCTCCGGAATCAGTTGAAGATTTCATAAAAAACGGCGACTGGAACGGACTTAATGTAACAATTCCGTACAAGAAAACAGTCTTTCCGTTCATGGACAAAATCGGTGACTTCGCTCAGAAAACAGGCAGCATAAATGTTATCGTAAGAAAACCTGACGGAACGCTTTACGGAGACAATACGGATGTATACGGATTCATCAAGCTCGTTGAGCTTTCAAAGATTGATGTTTCCGGTAAAAAGACTCTTGTCCTCGGCAACGGCGGTGCAGCTACCGCGGTAATCGTCGGTCTTAAAGAGCTTGGTGCCGTTCCTGTTATCATCAGCAGGTCCGGTGAATTCAATTATAATAACCTGGAACTTAACTACGATGCCGAAGTTATCGTAAACACCACTCCCGTCGGCATGTACCCGAATACCGGAAAAGCACCCCTTGACCTCGCACCTTTCAAAAACCTCAAGGGTGTAATTGACATCATCTACAACCCTGCAAGGCCCGAGCTTCTTCTCCAGGCAGAAAGACTCGGCATTCCCTGTATAAGCGGATTATACATGCTGGTTGCACAGGCCAAGAAAGCAGCGGAGATTTTTACGGGAAAAGAAATCGACGACAATAAAACAGATGAAATTTTCCACGCAATGATTCGCAGGCTTCAGAACATTGTTCTCATAGGAATGCCCGGCTGCGGTAAAAGCACAATTGCAAGAGAAATCACTGAATGCACCGACAGAGCTCTGTTTGACGCGGATGATGAAATTGAAAAGACTGCAGGCATGTCACCTGCACAAATTATTAAAGAAAAAGGCGAAGATGAATTCAGAAGAATCGAAAGCAGCGTTCTCTTAGAACTCGGTAAAAAATCAGGTGCCGTAATTGCCACCGGCGGCGGTGCAGTGGTACGTGCGGAAAACTATGATTACCTTCACCAGAACGGCATCATCGTCTGGCTTCGCAGAGATCTCTCACTTTTACCGTCAAATGGAAGACCGCTCTCTCAGCAGAAGGGCCTTGAAAGACTTTTTGATGAAAGAGCTCCTCTTTACGAAAAATTTGCGGATATCACAATCAGACTTGGTGAAAAACACTCAATATCTGATATACTTGACACCGTGTATAAGGAGTTAGTAAATGAAAATACTTGTAATTAACGGACCTAATATTAATATGCTTGGAATTCGCGAACCTGCAGTTTACGGTTCACAGGACTACAATGCCCTTCTCTCTTTTATCAGGAAAACATGTGAGGAAGAAGGAATCGAGGTTGAGTGTTTCCAGTCAAATCACGAAGGCGACATCGTTGATAAGATTCAGGCCGCCTTTAACGTGTTCGACGGAATCGTAATTAACCCTGCGGCATACACTCATACAAGCGTTGCAATCTTAGACGCACTCAAGGCAGTGGGACTTCCTACAGTTGAAGTTCACATCTCTGATGTGTCAACAAGAGAAGACTTCCGACAGATTTCATACGCCGGAAAGGCCTGCATTAAAACATACATGGGTCTCGGCTTTGAAGGATACAGACAGGCAATTCTTTATCTGAAAGGATACTTGGGTGAGCAGAAATGAAAATCAAGACAATCCTGAACAGTTTGTTCATTTTAAATAAAAGGTGGCGCAAGGCGCCGAATATTGCAGCATGGTAGAACGTGAAGAAAATACAAAACAGAAAGGAAAAATTATCATGAATGAAATACCATACAAAATTTATTTAACAGAAGACGAGATGCCTAAGGCATGGTACAATTTAAGATCGGCTATGAAGAACAAGCCGGCTCCGTTACTTAATCCGGGCACACACGAACCAATGAAGGCAGAAGAGCTTGCTCCTGTTTTCTGTGAGGAACTCATCAAGCAGGAACTCGACAACGATACAGAGTACTTCCCGATTCCGGATGAGATTTACAACTTCTACAAAATGTTCCGTCCTTCACCGCTCGTAAGAGCATACTTCCTTGAGAAGGCTCTCGGAACACCCGCAAAGATTTACTATAAGTTCGAAGGTAACAACACCAGCGGTTCTCACAAGTTAAACTCGGCCATCGCTCAGGCATATTATGCAAAGAAGCAGGGACTTAAGGGTGTTACAACTGAAACAGGCGCAGGACAGTGGGGAACAGCTCTTTCAATGGCATGTTCATATTTCGGTCTTGACTGTAAGGTTTACATGGTTAAGGTATCATACGAGCAGAAGCCGTTCAGACGTGAAGTTATGAGAACATACGGTGCTGACGTTACTCCTTCTCCTTCAATGACAACAAATATCGGTAAAAAGATCCTCGAAGCTCATCCCGGAACAACAGGAAGCCTTGGTTGTGCAATTTCAGAAGCTGTTGAAGTTGCAACATCAACGCCGGGATACAGATATGTTCTCGGAAGTGTTCTTAACCAGGTTCTCCTTCACCAGAGTATCATTGGTCTTGAGACGCAGGCAGCACTTGATAAGTACGGCGAAAAGCCTGACATCGTAATCGGTTGCGCAGGCGGCGGTTCTAACCTCGGCGGTCTTATCGCTCCTTTCATGAGAGATAAGATTAACGGAGACCTTGATTGCCGGATCATCGCAGTCGAGCCTGCATCATGCCCTTCACTTACACGTGGTGTTTATGCTTACGACTTCTGCGATACCGGTATGGTTTGTCCTCTTGCAAAGATGTACACCCTGGGAAGCAACTTCATTCCTTCAGCTAACCACGCAGGCGGATTAAGATATCACGGTATGAGTTCAACACTTTCACAGCTTTACGACGACGGTCTCATGGAAGCAAGATCAGTTGTACAGACAGATGTATTCAAGGCAGCTGAGCAGTTCGCAAGAGTTGAAGGTATACTTCCTGCTCCTGAGAGCTCACATGCAATCAAGGTTGCAATCGACGAGGCTCTTAAGTGTAAAGAAACAGGCGAAGCAAAGACAATCGTATTCGGTCTTACAGGTACAGGTTACTTCGACCTTGTTGCTTACCAGAAGTTCCACGACGGCGATATGTCAGACTACATCCCGACAGATGAAGATCTTCAGAAGAGCTTCGACACTCTTCCGAAAACCTGATTTGATTTTTAATTCAAGGCAGGTGTTCATTTCGGGCACCTGTCTTTTTGTGTAGCAAAAACCCCGAAGCCGTATGACTTCGGGGAGGCTGTATGTCAGAAATAATTATCTCTTCTTACCTACAAAGAACAAAGCGAGTGTTCCCGGACCTGAGTGTGAACCGATAACAGGACCGACACTTGAAATGCTTGTTGCCTTTACGCCGTTCTTTGCAGCGATAAGCGCCTCAACTGTCTTAGCATCTTCAAGACAGTCACCGTGAGAAATGAAATACGGCTGGCTTGTCGGGTCTTCTGCAAGCTCGTAATACTTATCTGCAAGAGCCTTGAGTGCAAGCTTTCTTCCTCTTACCTTTGACATGCTGATAAGATGTCCGTCATCATCAACATGAAGTACAGGCTTAATATCAAGCACTGTAGCGGCAAATGCAGCTGCGGCACTTACTCTTCCGCCGCGCTTTAAATATACAAGATCATTTACGGTGAACCAGTGGCAAAGCTTTGGTGCGATTTCCGAAAGGTACTTTTTGTTTTCTTCAAATGATGCTCCTTCCTTTTTCTTTTCAACCGCATACCATACCATAAAACCTTCGCCTGCTGATGCACATTTTGAATCAAGTACGAATACTTCTCTGTCCGGGAATTCTTCTTTTAATTCCTCTGCAGCAATCTTTGCAGAATTGCTTGTTGTTGAAAGACCTGATGAAAGATCGATAAAGATGACGTCCAAACCCTGTGAAAGAGGCTGTGTGAACATTTCCTTAAAGCCCTCCGGGTTAACAGCTGCTGTCTGGAATACAACGCCGTCTCTCATCTTTGCATAGAACTCATCAATTGCCATGTCTTTGCTTGTAAACGCTTCGTCTTTTTCGGCTCTTTTGAATGTAAGTTCTCTCCATTCAACACCCCACTGCTGAAGTGTTTCGAGAGGCAAGTCGCATCCTGAGTCTGTCATAATTACATAATCGCCCATACTATTTTCTCCTTGAATATATTTAAATTTAATATGTCTTTCGCATATCTGAAAGCTCTTCCCGTATTCTCTCCTGAACCATCTCTCCCAAAGCGGAAGCCTTCATGCCTTCGTATTCTTCGGGCCTGATTACAGGCAGTATTGAAAGATAAATCATTGCCGCTTTGAGTCTGTGGTTTTCCTCAAGGCATTTGTAGGAACCGTCAATCGCAAAAACCGTTATCGGAGCTTTTGCATCAAGCGCAGCCTTGAAAGCACCGTGCTTGAATTCTCCCATATCAGGACCCTTGCTTCTTGTTCCCTCCGGGAAAATCAAAACAGAATTTCCGGCTTTGATTTTCTCTCCCGCAGTCTTTATTGCCTTCAAAGACTGTCGCATGTTTTCTCTGTCCAACGGGATTCCGGCCAATATTTCCAAAAGCAGGTTAACCACAGGAATCTTCATGAGTTCCTTCTTAATTACCATGGACTTCATGGAGCCAAGATAAGAAAGTGCAATAAGTGCATCAAAATCACTCTGGTGGTTTCCCACATAAAGAGAAGCATCTTCTGTAAGATTCTCTTTTCCCTTTACGATGACCTTTGCTCCCGCAACCTTTGCAAGAATAAGCACCGCCGGCTTAAGCATTGCGGCTGCAGCCTTATTCGGACCTGCAGTTTCCTTTCTGCTTCTGAAAAGCCAGAAAACAAGGATAAAAGGCAGGTACAGAAAAGCTAATATAACGGCTGTAAAAAGCCAAATTAACGTGCGTATCATAACGCCTACCCCGTTACTCCGCAGAGATTATATACTGGTAAATAGGCTGTTTTCCGCTTACCAGAGCCACGTCAACGTTTTCTGCCACGCTTCTTATTATCTCAGCAACGGCTTCAGCCTCTTCTTCCTCTGTTTTTTTACCGTAATACACGGTTACAAGGTCTTTTCCGATAACATTCTCGGCAAGAGCTCTGATACAGTCCTCCATTGTGTCGGCAGCATATTTAAGGTCATTGTCCACAAGGCCGATGTACTGCTTCTTCTTTACGCTGATGTTGTCGATTTCGGCATCTTTTACCGCTCTTGTAACTGAAAGTGTGGTAACTGTTGTTCTTGCAGCCTCCATATTTTCAACATTTTCCGCAACAGAAAGAGAAGGATCAATCGAAATGATTGATGTCACGCCCTGAGGAATGGTCTTTGTGGTAACAACGCCAACCTCAACGCCTTCGTCGCAGAGCTCCGCTGCCTGCTTTGCCGCAAGCACGATATTTGAGTTGTTCGGTAAAAGTATAACCTTGTTGCAGTGAACTTCCCTGATTGCCTTAAGGAAATCTTCCGTGCTGGGGTTCATGCTCTGGCCGCCTTCGATTACATATGAAGCACCGAGTTCCATGAACAGATCACGAATACCGTCTCCGTTGGCAACGGGAATTATTGCGTAGTCGTCGTCGAGAGGAGATTCCTCTTCAACCGGCTCAGGATTTTCCTCAGCCTTTGACATCATATTGCTGTGCTGCTGGCGCATATTCTCAACCTTTACGAATTGAGGATCGCCGTACAGGAACATTCTTGTGAGAACCTTGAGAGGCTCGTTTGTGTGTACATGAACTTTAACAATCTCGTCATCATTTGTAAGAACAATGCTGTCACCGAGATTACTTAAGAATCTTCTGAGTGAACCCATCTCCTCTTCGGGAATTTCCTTCTCAATATTCACAAGAGCTTCAGTGCAGAACTGGAATGTGATTTCTTCAGTTGAAAATGCAGAGAAGTCGGCAGATTGTCTTGTGTTGTCAGAAGTGTTTTCTTCAACAACCTCAACAGTCTCCCCGTGAAGAGCCTTAATCATTCCCTTGAGAATAATGTTGAAACCGTATCCGCCTGAGTCAACTACCTTTGCCTTTTTAAGTGCCGGAAGCATGTCAGGAGTTTTCTTGAGTGTTTCCTTTGCTTCAGCATAAACCGCATCCATAAGAGTGCAAATGTCATCAGAAGAACTTATTGATACATTTGCGCACTCTCTCATTACCGTGAGGATTGTTCCCTCAACCGGCTTCATTACGGCTTTTCTTGCTGAATCAGCACCGTTCTTAAGAGCTGCCAAAAGTTCTTCTTTATCAGCTTCCTTTTTACCGTCAAAGCTCTGAGCCACTCCGCGGAAGAACAGCGAAAGAATTACACCTGAATTACCGCGTGCTGCACGCATTACTGCTTTTGCAACTGCCTTTGCCTCTTCTCCCAGGTCTCCTTTGGGCGTTCCGAGTGTGCGGACAGCTTCAAGTGTCATGAACATGTTTGATCCCGTATCTCCGTCAGGTACAGGAAATACGTTTAAGCGGTTAACATCCTCTTTTTGTGCCTGGAGTGCATTTGCGCCCGTGCAGACCATTCTGTGGTAGAGAACAGCATCAATTTTTTCTATAGCCAAAATATTCCCCTCCGTAAACCTTTACGGTTTATCTCCATCTCTTATCTGTACCGAGCACGGCCTTAACAATTCCCGCAACGGATGTTACGAGCAAAGCCGCACCGATTGAATATTCTAACACAGTTCTCTTTTTAAGCATATCAACAACCTCAGAGTAACGATACTTACCCTTTCCGTCTGCGTCCTCAAGAGAGTGTGGAATATGTCTCATTTCATCATAATATCTGCGACAGTCTTCGCACGATTCGAGATGCTCTTCAATTACCTTTTTTGTCTCCTCACTTACTGCCTCGTCCTGGTATAAAGGGAGAAGATCACGAATTACATTACAATCCATCAGAGTATTTCCTCCTTGACTTTATCTCTTACACGTAAGTAGATAAGTTTTGACGAATCGGCTGAGATTCCGTAGAAGCGTCCGAGCTCTGCAAAAGATATGTCTCCGAATATGCGGAGAATGAGGATGTCTCCTTCCTTCTTTGTGAGCTTTGAGAAAGCGCTTCTGAGTTTCGCAACATCAACCTCTTCGTTTATTCTGAAGCCGGGTTCGTCATTAACTGACGCCTCCGGATTAGAAACATATAAATTAACAGGCAAAGTGAGTGCATCCGTTTTATTAAGATACTTAACAAACATCTTTCTTGCATAATGAAGAAGCCAGGTCAGCATCTCACACTGTCCTTTATACAACACCATTCTTTTGAATGCATGGAAAAAAGCTTCTTTTGACATCTTATCCGCTGCTTCGGAATCATGGCAAAGCTTGTATAAGAATGAATATACCTGCTGATAGTTATCAGTGTAGATCTTTTCAAATTTACGTTCAGTCTGTCTCACTTTTTTCCCTCCTGTAAAAATCTTTTTCAAATCGCGAAATCCTGCCTGTTCCGGCATGGTATTCGTTAGATAAATGTAGCATATTTCAGCATTTTGGTCAATTAAAAAGGGGATTTCAGACTATTAGAAAAGCAGTACCTCAGGTACTGCTTTTCTTCACCAAATCTTTAAGTGTTTTACCGTCTAAGAAGTCATTGATGACATCATTTAACTCTGTCCACATTCCTATCGTTCTGCACTTGTCTTTTCTCGGACACGGAGCCGCCCCGCATTCAAGGCATGATATGGGAGCAACACTTCCCTCGGCCGCTCTCAGGATTTCGCCGATTGTATATTCTTCCGGTTTTCTCGTGAGTTTGTATCCTCCGCCTTTTCCGTGGATGCCTTCCACAAGACCTGCCGAAACAAGCGACGGCATAATTCTCTCAATGTACTTAAGAGATATCTCCTGCCTTTCCGCAACAGCTTTTATGGCTACATATTCATCTGAATTTCTCTCGGCAAGATCCGTCATGAGTCTCAAAGCGTATCTTCCCTTTGTTGATACAAGCATGGGTCCGCTCCTTTTCTGTCAGTCTGCAAACAATGGGGTTGAAAGATATCTGTCACCTGTGTCCGGTAAAATAACTACAATATTCTTACCTTCGTTCTCCGGCCTCTTTGCAATCTCAATTGCAGCATGTACTGCTGCCCCCGATGATATGCCGACAAGCACGCCTTCCGTTTTACCGATAAGCTTACCGACTGTAAAAGCTTCTTCGTTGTCTACAGGGAAAATTTCATCGTAAATATCAGTATTGAGAATTTCCGGTACAAAGCCTGCGCCGATTCCCTGAATCTTATGAGGTCCTGCAACACCTGTTGAAAGAACCGCCGATGTCTTCGGCTCAACTGCAACAACTTTAATATCAGGATTCTTTGACTTTAAGTATTCGCCTGTTCCGGTAATTGTTCCGCCTGTTCCCACGCCGGCAACAAATATGTCAACTTTACCGTCTGTGTCCTCAAAAATTTCAGGACCTGTTGTTTCAAAATGAACCTTGGGGTTTGAAGGATTCACAAACTGTCCGGGAATAAAGCTGTTGGGAATTTCAGCTGCAAGCTCATCTGCCTTTGCTATGGCCCCCTTCATTCCTTTTGCTCCCTCACTTAAAACAAGCTCTGCGCCGTATGCTTTCATAATCTGTCGTCTTTCAACTGACATTGTGTCAGGCATTACGATAATTATTCTGTATCCTCTTGCGGCAGCAACTGAACAAAGTCCTATTCCCGTGTTTCCCGATGTGGGTTCAATGATTACGGAATCAGGCGTAAGCTTTCCCGCAGCTTCCGCATCGTCAATCATCTTCTTTGCAATTCTGTCTTTTACAGAGCCGGCAGGATTGAAATATTCAAGCTTTGCATAGATCTTCGCCCTTAAGTCAAATTTCTTTTCGATATTTGTGAGTTCCAGCAAAGGTGTCTTTCCTATAATCTGGTCCGCTGATGTATAAATATTAGCCATTTTCTTTACCTCGATTTCTGATTCATATTTTAAATCCTTGCAAGGCCCTGTTCAAGGTCTGCGATGATATCGTCGATGTGCTCTGTTCCGATTGAAAGTCTTACCGTTGTCGGCTTAATACCTGTGGCAAGAAGCTCCTCTTCCGAAAGCTGGCTGTGAGTTGTTGAAGCCGGATGAATCACAAGAGACTTAACATCCGCAACATTAGCAAGGAGTGAGAATAACTCAAGACTCTCCGTAAACCTCTTTGCATCCTCTGCGCTGCCCTTAATTTCAAATGTGAAAATTGAAGCTGCTCCCTTCGGGAAATATCTGTCGTACAATTCCTTCTCTTTGCCTGTGGCAAGGGACGGGTGGTTTACCCGCTCAACCTTCGGATGGTTCTTTAAGAAATCAACGACCTTAAGAGCGTTTTCAACATGTCTTTCAACTCTTAATGAGAGAGTTTCAAGTCCCTGTAAAAGAAGGAATGAGTTAAACGGAGAAATTGTTGCTCCCTGGTCTCTCATAAGTGTTGTTCTGAGTTTGATGATATATGCAAGGTTTCCTGCTGCCTCTGAAAATACAACTCCGTGGTATGACGGATTCGGCTTTGTGATTCCGGGGAACTTGTCATTCTGAGTCCAGTCAAACTTACCGGAGTCAATAACCACACCACCCATTACTGTTCCGTGACCGCCGATGAACTTTGTAGCCGAGTGAACAACAATATCCGCACCATGCTCAATCGGTCTTAAGAGATATGGTGTTGCGAATGTGCTGTCAACGATAAACGGAATTCCGTGCCTGTGAGCAATTGCCGCAATTGCTTCAATGTCTATAACATTTGAATTGGGGTTGCCGAGTGTTTCTGCATACAAAGCCTTTGTGTTAGGCT
>CAMFNB010000014.1 GCA_945965275.1 uncultured Clostridia bacterium
TTGCCGTGGCAAATGAACAGTACTTTAATCATAGTGTGACTCCTTTTGAGAATATGTATTGCTTTTTTATATCAATAAGTTGCTTAAAGCAGCTTGCAGTAGATTGTGTTCTTTCCTTTGCCTTCTTTTTTTAATTCGCCGAGTGCGATAAGTTTACGTAAAGCACCTTCTATAGAACTGTCACTGAGAGAGGGACAAAGTTCTCGAATATCCTGTTTGTTAAACTTTCCCAGTTTGTTTTTGCTCGCTCTTCGAACCATTTCCAAAGCAGGAAGTTTTGTTTCAACAAGAGACATACGATTTTCAAACTCTTTGTAAGCAGCCAGTATTGTACCCAGAATGTATTTTATAAACGGCAGTGCATCTTCCGTCCCTTCATGCCATCCTGTCTGCGATTCAGCAAGAGCACTGTAATACAGGTCTTTATTCTTCGCAATCATTGCTTCCAAGGAAATATACTTTCCCACATAGAAGCCACATCGATATAACAAAAGTGTTGTGAGCAAGCGACTCATCCTGCCGTTTCCATCGTTGAAAGGATGTATGCAAAGAAAGTCGTGAATAAAAATCGGAATTGCGATAAGAGGTTCAATCTCCATATTGCCAATAACCCTATTGTATTCTTCACAAATTTTATTAATGGCATCAGGTGTTTCAAACGGTGCAAGCGGTGTAAATAAAATCTGAACATGACCATCAGGAAACGTTGCACTGATATAGTTCTGCACATTCTTGGTTTGGCCTGCAATCGGATTGTTCATGTGACTGTACAAAATCTTATGAAGCTGCAGGATGTAGTTTTGCGTAATTGGGATCGAGTCAAAATTCTCGTGAATTATATTCAGCACATCTCGATATCCGGCAATTTCCTGTTCGTTCCTGTTTCTCGGAGTCGTCTTTTCCTCAACAAGCTGACGAATTCTTGTATTGGTAGTTACTATTCCTTCAATTGCATTGGATGCCTCTGTACTTTGTATCTTTGCAATCTCAACGAGTTTCTCAAGTTCTTCGGGCTTTTGTTTCAGAAAAAGTTCCTGTTTTCCGGCCTCTTTATAAATTGCCGCAATTAAACTCAATATTTCAGAATCCCACTTTTGTTCCTTTATTTTTGAATAATTAAAGCTTCTCATTCCCTTACCGCCTCCTTCTTTCGCTTAAATATTAGTGGTTTTTAAGGGAATTGTCAATACTTTAAGGGAATAATCGCTTATTTTTATATCGAAAATAAGCGATTATGCACAAACAATAAAAACCAGGAGAATTCATTTCTGAATCCTCCTGCGTAAGGCTTTTGTTACTCCGTTCTGAGTGCGATAACCGGATCCTTCTTTGCAGCCGAACGTGACGGTAACAATCCGCCGATAATGGTGAGTATCGTTGCAATTGCCACAAGTATTACAGCCGATATCGGATGAAGGACAGCCGTAATGTCATTGTTTTCAGTCAGCGTATGTATCAGGTAGTTTATAGGTATAAGCAATAAATATGACACTCCCACACCTATCAATCCGGAAATAAGACCGATGATAAATGTTTCTGCATTGAAGATAGATGATACATTTCTCTTTGAGGCACCTATTGCACGGAGTATACCGATTTCCTTCGTTCTTTCAAGTACCGAAATATATGTGATAATACCGATCATGATAGACGATACAACCAGTGAAATAGAAACGAATGCAATGAGAACATATGTTACACTGTTGATAATTGTTTCAACCGATCCCATGAGAAGGCCGGTCAGGTCTGTGTAGCGAAGTCTGGTATTGTCATCAGCTTTCTCGTTATACTTGTCCAGGAATTCCATGAAACGACCCTTCGATTCAAAGTCTTTGAAGTAGAATGAAATCGATGAAGGCTCATCAGTATCCTGATAACCGAGTCCAAGAAGATTCCTTTCATACGTTGTGTCAGAGCCGGACATCATGGTTTCCATGATACGAGAAAGTTCATCTTCGTCCATATCAAAATTGAATGCCTTGGCAAACTTATCTGTATCAATTGAGAACATATCACCCATGCCTGAGAACATCTTCGATACAGGAGCCATTACCTCACCGACTGCACTGCCTATTCCCTGAGCCACAAGCAATGATGTGTATTCTGTTGCGAGATTTGCGCCCTCTTCATAAATCACGGAGCTGTTATTCGCAACGGCGCTGTCTGCCGCTACCGATGCTTCGGGAACTTCTTCCCTTGGCACCATACCCGCGGGATTCACATTAAGTGAAGAAATAAAGCTGTCAAATGCTTCTCCAACAATCTTTTTGAGATTATCGGTGCTGATTTTAAGACCGTCCATATTTTCAGTCATACTGTTTATTGCAGCATCAGAAAGGGCCTGTGACTTATATACATCAGGAAGATATGTTTCTCCTGAATTTATCATAAGGAAGGAACTTTCTTCAGGCTGCGGATTCTCTTCGGTGGGAGTGCCGGGCAATGTAATTGTAAAAGCACTGACATATCCCTGAATAACGCCCTCGGAAACCTGCTTGTATACAGTGTTAAGAGCTGTAACCATGCTCTCGGTTGTACTTTCAAGATTTGCTGCAACCGCATTTGCTGACGCCATTACGATTTGTTTCATTTGGTCTTCATTAACCGGATTACCCATAGTCCCGTTAACTCTAAAGGCGTTCTTCAGCATGTCTTCATCTACTGAAACCATGTCGTTGAAATTAAGACCTGTTTCTGTTTTTTCTTCATCAAACTTGTTGCCGGAGAAAACATCAACGTCCTTGTTTTCCATTTGCTTCTTAACTATTTCTGATTTCTTTGCCTCATCAATCACATGTGAAGTTAAATCAGACAGATAGAAAATACCTGAGGATGCAGAACCGTTATTGTCAGTTGAACATGCTATGCCAACCACCTTAAGCCTCTCGCTCTTTTCGTAAACGTCATGCATGAACTCGTCATTGCCTGACATATCCTCATAAATATCATATTTTTCATTGTATTTGTATTTCGAACTCGGATTAACAAGACGGATGTCCAGATTCATAAGATCATCATAGGTTATGGACATTGGTTCATTTTTGTTTTCAACAGCTACTCCTGACATTATGTTTTTCATAATGTCCCTGAACTCCGTTGAATCACGAAATCCGAGGGAGTAAAGCATAAGATCCGAAATCTGACTTGGATCGGACACTACTGCGATTACTTCATCATATTTTTCAGGCCAACGTCCGGACAGAAGTTCATGTGATTCCTCCAACATTTTAAGGTCTGTGATTTCAGAAAAAGCACCCATAGAGTATCCGTCCATCATACTCATCGCAGAAGAGCTGCCTGATGTTAGCAGAGCCGTACTCGGATTTATCTGAACGAGCTTATCTGTAACATCTATTGTATAAATAAGAGGTTTAACATCGTAGTTATATTTCAGCAGTTTCAAATCATTGACATATTTATCTTCATTATCCTGCAGATATTTTTTAAATGTTTTAAGATCGTTTGTGGATAAAGAGTCCGTCATTGTGGAAATATACTGCTGTTCGGCAAGTGTGTTTTCAGGCACATCCTCTTTCTCTTTGGAACGCATGGAAAGAATTGCAGAAAAAATATCAGCCGATTCCGATGTTATAGTCAGAGGATAACTGGTCATTGTATCCTCCTGTATTTTGTCAACATAGTCCTGGAATCCGGTGGATACGGCAAGAATAAGAGCAATACCTATTATACCGATAGAGCCTGCAAAAGCAGTTAAAATGGTACGTCCCTTCTTTGTGAGAAGGTTGTTAAGGCTCAGGCTGAATGCCGTTAAAAGCGACATTGAGGCCTTGCCCAGATTCTTATGAACAGTTGGTATTTCCTCTTCAATTTCACACGGGTTGGTATCGGATATAATTTTACCGTCCTGCAGACGAACAATACGATTTGCATATTCTTCGGCAAGCTCCGGGTTGTGAGTAACCATTACAACAAGACGGTCTTTTGCAACCTCCTTGAGCAGCTCCATAACCTGTATGCTTGTCTTTGTGTCAAGGGCACCGGTTGGTTCATCCGCAAGTAGAATACGCGGATTGTTTACCAAGGCTCTTGCAATTGCAACACGCTGCATCTGTCCGCCGGACATCTGATTTGGTTTCTTATTTGCCTGGTCACGAAGTCCAACCTGTTCAAGTGCATCAAGTGCCATTTGTTTGCGTTTTGATCTTGATATGCCGCCGATTGTGAGTGCCAACTCAACGTTTTTAAGAACTGTCTGATGAGGAATCAGATTGTATGACTGAAACACGAAACCGACAGTATGGTTTCTGTACGAATCCCAGTCACGGTTTTTGTATTTCTTAGTAGAGACACCGTTTATGACAAGGTCTCCGCTGTCATATCGGTCCAAACCACCGATAATATTAAGAAGTGTTGTTTTACCCGAACCACTGGGGCCGAGAATGGCAACAAACTCATTATCTCTTAAATTCAGAGATACATCGTCAAGTGCGGTCTGGATAAAATCACCTGTTTTGTATTCTTTGCGAACATTCTTTATCTGCAGCATTTTTAAACCTTTCTGCTTTATAATCCTTTACTTGCTATAATTTTGTACTAAAAATTTATGATAACGAACTGTAGTAAATTATTCAATAACCGATTATTAATTGCAGTCCGATATTCAACAAATCATCAAAAGTGTTGATTATCTTTTCGAGGTAGCACGATGTCAAAAGAACAAAGCTCAGCATACGTCAGGCATTTCTGTAATTGTGTCAGAAAAAAACAGTCAGCAAAATCACTGTTACGGAGCTTGCAGAACGTGCCATGATCAATAAAGTAACTTTTTATCCGCACTACATAGATATATATACACTTTATACAGAAATAATCAAGGAAGCATGTATGTTCATTTTCGATAAAATTGAAGATTATTCACTGTTCTTCACCGATCCCGAAAATGACATAAAACCCGAATGCATTATTTATTCTCTCTTTGTGATAAGACACAGCCATTACGAGAATGATCCGGACACATCTGTCAGAATCATGGCAGATATTATCAAAAGAAGTTTTTGATTATTCACACACACAAATACCGGAAGCAGTATATTTTAATCATATTAGTTTTTAAAATTTTACCGTTATGTTTGTTCCCTTATCCACTTCGCTGTCAATCGAGATTTCCGCTGAATGGATTTCAACAATGTGCTTTACGATTGCAAGGCCGAGTCCTGTGCCTCCGGTATCTCTCGATCTGCTCTTGTCCACTCTGTAAAAACGTTCAAAAACACGGTTCAGTTGGTCTGCCGGAATTCCGATGCCCGTATCTTTTACCGATATCAAAGGATGTCCGTTTTCGCTTGTGACATAAACCTGAACGCTTCCGTTTTCCTTATTGTATCGAATTGCATTTTGAAGTAGATTATCAATCATTTCACGAATCAGCCCGCGATCCGCACTGACGGTTGCGGATGTTCCGTTGCATGTGATTTCAATGCTTTTCTTTGCAGCCACCGGCAAATACTCGTTTACACACTCTTTTGCCACGGAAAGTAAATCAGTCTGCTCATATTTTCTCGGAAGTTCGCTGTGGTCAAGTTCAGACAACTGAATAATATCAGTAACAAGAGACAGCAAACGATCGGCATTATGCCTGATTTGTCCGGCAACATGCACTTCGGCATCCTCATCCACCAAATGGTTTTCTATAAGTTCCGCATATCCTGAAATTGCAGTAATCGGTGTTTTAAGTTCATGCGAAACATTCGCGGTAAAATCCTGCCTGCTTTTTGCTGCTGCCAAAATATTCTCATGCTGACTTCTGATTTTATCTGCAAAGGGTTCGAGTTCTTTATATGAATGAACGCTGTTGCCGTCGTCAAGATGTTCAGCCATTTCTTCTATCGGTTTCATCAGTTGTCTCGTAAGCAGATATCCTATCAAAATACATCCGAGAAGAACAAGCACTATGATTGCCGCAATCACCGGTAATGCCGTAACAAGGACACTGAAGATTGTTCTTGCCTGAGTTGATACACGAAGCACTGTTCCGTTATCGAGAAGCAGAGCGTAATAGAAGGTGTTCATATTCATTGTGTCTGAACGTCTGATGCTTTCTCCTTCTCCCTTTTCAATTGCCATTTTAATTTCTGGTCTGTCCAGGTGATTTGAAAGACCGGCTATTGCCATATCATTATCGAACAAAACAGTACCGTCCGCATCTACCCATGTAATTCTGAGATTTCCCGCACTCAGGTGTTCAAGACTCTTTGCTCCCTCTTTTCCGGAAGTGTACGCATTCTGGAACACCTCTGTTTCCATAAGAAGCTCGGCGTTCTGTCGAAGGTCTTTTTCCACCTGTCTCTGAAACAGATTATAATATACAAAAGTTATTCCGATTGTCGTTGTTATGATTGCAATCAACGCAATCATGGCAAGTCTCAGATTTATTTTCTGTTTCATGCTTCTTCACCGCATTCCTTGTCGATTGAATATCCGACACCTCTTATGGTATGAATCTGCTTTCCGCAGTCACCCAGCTTTTGTCTCAGCGTCTTAATGTGCATATCAACGGTTCTGGTTTCACCTTCAAAATCAACACCCCACACAATGCGCATTATGGAATCCCTTGTCAGAACTATTCCCTCATTTATCATGAGACATCTGAGAAGTTCATATTCCTTTAATGTGAGGATTACGTTTCTTCCCTCTGCAATTACGGCATGACGCTCATGGTCAAGCATGATATTGCCTACCGTAAGTTTATCCGGCACTTCTTCCTGTGATCTTCTCAAAAGAGCACGAACTCTTGAAAGAAGTTCCATTACGGAGAAAGGCTTGCGAATATAGTCATCGGCGCCGTCATCGAGTCCTTTTACCATATCCATTTCCGCTGTCTTTGCGGTTATCATAATAACCGGTGTTTTTCTTGTTTTCGGATTGCTTCGAAGTCTGCGGACAATTTTATATCCGTCTTCATCGGGAAGCATAATGTCAAGTAAAACCAAGTCAGGTATGATTTCTTCAAGCTTATCATAGAACGATGCCGCACGGTCAAACGCCTGTACCATATAGTTACTGTTTTTAAGAGCCATTATTTCTATTTCACGTATGCTTGCATCGTCTTCAACAATGTAAATCAAAGCCATTTATATTTCCTCTTTCTTTTTTGGCAGAACATATTTATTCTTCATGCGAAGGTATTCTTCCCGGAAATGACTGTCCGTACCCTTTGCTTTGTTTTCCGCGTATTTGTGCATGTCAAGCTCATCTGCCTGAATCTCTATTAGTGCGGCAGCTATATTCGAACAATGATCGGATACTCGCTCGTAGTTTGTCAGTATATCTTCAAGAAGTATTCCGGCTTCCATTGAGCAGTCACCGTTTCTGAGTCTCATAATATGGCGCTGCTTCATCTCGGCCACAAGATCATCAATTACTTCTTCAAGGGGTTCAACATTTGCCGCATTTTTTTCGTCTCCCGCAGAAAATGTTTCCTGCGTCATTACCATTATATCACTTATTGCTGTTTCAAGTGCGTCAAGTTCCTTTCTTCCGTCACCGGTAAAAGAAAGTCCCTGCTTCTGCATTTTTTCCGCAGCTTCGGTAATGTTTATTGCATGATCGGAAATACGTTCAAAATCACTTATTGAATGCAGCAGCACTGACAGCATATGACTGTCCTCGGTACTCAGATCCTTTCCGGCGAGTTTTACAAGATACGTGCCGACGGAGTCTTCAAATTTATCCACAAGTTGCTCAAGTCTTATTACCTCTTTGACCTTATCCTTTGTGTAATTGGAATTCATGTCCAAGGCAATCAGTATTGCCGTTTTTGAATATTCTGCCATTTTAACGACCGCATTTCGACAGAGTGAAATGGCAAAGGACGGGGTTTCAAGGAATCGCTCATCTAAAGCCAAAAGCTCCTCAGGGAGGTTTTCCTTATTTTCGGTGTTCTTTTTGTTTTTAACGGTAAAAGTTGCAAGTGAAACCAGTTTGTTGGCAAACGGGAATAATACGACCGCACAACCTATATTGAAAAGACTGTGTACCACTGCAATTCCGGCAGCCCCCACTGTTTCGTTTAAAAACTCAAAATTCACAAAGTGATTTATTGTATAGAAAGCAACCATGAATAAAACGGTGCCTATCAGATTAAAGTAAAGATGAATGAATGCTGCTCTTTTTGCATTCTTGTTTGCGCCTACTGATGATATCAAAGCTGTTACGCAGGTTCCGATATTTTGTCCCATTATTATCGGTATCGCAGTGCCGTAGCTTACCGCACCGGACAGGCAGAGTGCCTGCAGAATACCAACCGATGCCGAAGAGCTCTGAATAACGGCAGTGAGTACTGCACCCGCAATCATTCCCAATATCGGATTCGAGAATGCAGTCAGCATTCCGGTAAATGTGGGATTGTCCTTAAGCGGAGCGACCGCACCGCTCATGGTTTCCATTCCGAACATCAGAACGGCAAATCCAAGAAGAATGTTTCCGATGGTCTTCTTCTTTGTTCCGTCCTTTCCCGTCATAATGCAGATTATTCCGATTGCAGCAAGAATCGGAGAGAAAGAACTGGGCTTAAACAATTTCACGAATACGTTTCCGCTGCTGATTCCCGTAAGTGACAGGATCCACGACGTAACCGTGGTTCCTATGTTTGCGCCCATAATGATGCCGACAGCCTGTGTCAGCTTCATGATTCCGGAGTTTACAAATCCTACCACCATAACGGTTGTTGCAGACGATGACTGAATCACCGCGGTAACCATTGTACCTAGCAACAGTGCCATAACTCTTTTCTTTGTCAGTTTTTCAAGTATCTGCTCCAGTCTTCCTCCTGAGAGCATAACCAAGCCGTCTCCCATTGTGTTCATTCCGTAAAGGAACAAGGCAAGGCCTCCGATCATGGTTAAAATGCCGAATACATCCATAAAATACCTCTTTATCAATTTTTACAGGCATTATGATAAAGCAGGCATGTAAAGACACTTGGGTTGTTACTGTAAAATGTATGTAAAATTTATATGTTTTACATAAATCTTACGACAATACGGTTACAGCTTTTACATTAAAACCTTATGCTCAATATACAGGAGGACAAATCATATGAAACGTTTATGGAATTACATTGACAAAAAAGATTGGAATGCGGAAGCAAAGTTTCATGTTGTAACCCTCATCCTCAGTATTACATCAGCGCTCGTCGGATTTGCATTATGGCAAATCATAAAGCCATGGGCATTATCCACAATTGACTGGATGATTTGCTTCACATGCTATCCGGTGTTCTTTTCCTGGGTTGCTGCTTTTTATTATTACTGCAGCCACGATTTTCACGACGGCAAATCCGCAGATTAATCATACTTATTTTTCTGAGGGTTCTCAGGTGAACAAGAAAAGATAACCCACTCTGCTATGTTTGTTGCATGATCTCCGATACGTTCTAAGTACTTGCTTACCATGAGAAGGTCTGCAGCATACTCCGCATTGTTCGGATTATTTTGCATCATTTTTATCAGGTTCGCTTTCACTTCAGTAAACAAAGCATCCACCACATCATCGTGTTCTATCACTTCGCGTGCCTTTTCCATATCTCTTTCCACATAAGCCTGAACTGCAGAAAGCAGCATTACTATTGTTTCAGCAGACATTCTTCTGACCTGCTCCACATTAAGCATGAACGGGCTCTTGGACATTACGATTGTAAGTTCTGCAATATCAGCCGCATGGTCTCCGATACGTTCCATATCAGTAACCATTTTCATGGCCGCTGTTACTGTTCTTAAATCCTTTGCTACCGGCTGCTGCTGAATCAGCAGCTGAAAGCAGATGTTTTCAATCAGTTTTTGTTCACGGTCAACCAATTCATCATCCTTCATTATCATTCTTGCTTTTACCGTATTCTGACTGAAAAAAGCATCAATGGTATCCTGAATGGCCTTCTGAATCATATTGCCCATTGAAATCATTTCATTATTCAGCGTTCTAAGCTGTTCGTCAAATTTGATTCTCATTTGTTTCTCCTTTATCCGAATCTTCCGGTAATATAGTCTTCTGTTCTCTTGTCTTCGGGATATGAAAAAATACTTTTTGTGTCACCGAATTCAATCAATTCTCCCAGAAGGAAGAATGCAGTATCGTCTGCAATTCGCACAGCCTGCTGCATGTTATGTGTAACAGTCACCACTGTGTATTTCTTTTTGAGTTCTTCCATAAGGTCCTCGATTTTTGATGTTGAAATCGGGTCTAATGCAGAAGTCGGCTCATCCATCAAAAGAACCTCAGGCTGGACAGCCAATGCTCTGGCAATGCATATTCTCTGTTGCTGTCCTCCTGACAATCCGAGAGCGGATTTTTTCAGTCGGTCTTTCACTTCTTCAAATATGGCCGCGCCGCGAAGACTCTCTTCAACTATTGCATCCAGTTTTTTCTTATCCTTTATTCCGTGAACACGTGGACCGTATGCAATATTGTCGTATATGCTCATGGGAAACGGGTTCGGTTGCTGGAAAACCATTCCGACTTTTTTTCTCAACACTGTTGTGTCAACTTCTTTTCCGTAAATGTCTTCTCCGTCAAGAAGGACCTCTCCCTCAATTCGAACATTTTCCACAAGATCATTCATCCTGTTTAATGTTTTCAAAAGAGTTGATTTACCGCAGCCCGAAGGTCCGATAAGCGCCGTTACCGCATTAGGACGAATTTCCATGTTTATTTCTTTCAGTGCATGGTTGTCTCCGTAATACAGATTCAGATTTCGAATGCTCATTTTTGATTTATATTCCATTTTATTTTTTCCTCTTAACATCAAATTTTACTGCAAGTTTTTTTGTGCCTAAATTAATCAGGAAGACAAGTATGATTAACACAACTGCAATTCCGAAAGCAGTGTCAAAATCTCCTTCACTGGTTGCGGAAAGATATAACTGAAGTGTCATGGTTCCTCCTGACTGAAAAATCTTAGGGAATAAGGCCGCGAAAGTCTTCGGCAATGCCTTCGCACTTCCTGCGGTAAAGAGCAAAGCTGCTGATTCTCCGACAATTCTTCCTACGGCCAGAATCACACCCGTGATTATTCCTGATATAGACGACGGTAAAAGAATCGTACGAATCGTATGCCATTTGCCGGCTCCCAGTCCGACTGCTCCGTGTCTGTAGCTGTCAGGTACTGTTTTGAGTGCTTCCTGTGTATTCCTTGTTATAAGCGGGAGCACCATCAGAATTAATGTAAGTGATCCGGTCATTAATGAATAGCCAAGACCAAGTGTTTGTCCGAAAAACATCATTCCGAAAAGGCCGAATATTACAGAAGGAATTCCGGATAATGTTTCAGTTGCAAACTCCACTGCGTTTACAAGTTTTCCCGGCTTGGCATATTCATTAAGATAAATTGCTGCGCCCACTCCCAGCGGTGTTGCAATAATCATGGTAATAAAGACTATCATTATCGTGTTCACTATATTTCCGGCAATGCCCACGGTTCCCTTTCTGACTGATGTCACCGTAGTCAGGAATTCCGGCGTTACACTTTTTATTCCCCGCACGAAAACATAAATTATTATTCCCGCAAGAAGTATTACGGATAAAGACGCACACAGGTATATGAGAAAATACATGAACTTGTCTGCCGGTCTTTTTTTAATGCGTGACAGTTTTTTCTCATTCATTTTTCTCACGTCCCTTTCGTATTCTCTGCAGCATCAGATTAATAATCATAATGAAAACATAAAGAACAAGTCCTACTGTAAAAAGCACCTGTCTGTGTGTTCCCTCCGCGTAACCCATTTCACTTACAATCTGTGTTGTAAGAAAACGAACAGAATTAAACGGAAGCGGAATATTCACTGCTCCGCCTGCCACCATGTTTATGGCCATTGCCTCTCCGAGCGCTCGTCCGATTCCGAGCGCAACGCCTGTCATGATTCCTGACTTCGCGGCTGGAATCGTAACCTTAAATATTGTTTGAATTTTACTTGCACCCAGAGCAAGAGATGCTGCTCTGAGATCCTTTGATACCGCACGTATCGATGATGCACTTACATTAACCACAGTCGGCAGAATCATTATCGCAAGTATCAGTATCGCCGAAAGCATATTTGATCCGCCTGTAAAACGATGTGTTTCAGACCCCGCAAAAATCAGTTTTTCAAGCTTGTACATTGCAGGATTCAAAATCATAAGTCCCAGAAGTCCGTATATTACCGACGGAATTGCTGCAAGCAATTCAATGGCAGGCTGTACTACTGATGCAAGTTTTCGATTTGCCACTTCTGTCAGGAAAACAGCAGTGAGAAGCGCAATCGGCACACCTATTAAAATGCAGGCTCCTGTTCCGATGACAGAAGAAAGAATTATATACACAATACCATAGGACGGTTCCGCTGCGGTCGGCTGCCATAATGTTCCGAATAAAAGTTCAGACACTCCGACATTTTTGAATGCCGGAGTGCCTTTTGCAATCATATAGATTGTTATGGAACAAACTGCAAGTATTGCAACTGCGGCACATATCGCGAACACATATTTTGCTGCGGATTCTCCGATATGTTTTTTAGGTTTGTTCATAGCTTACCTGCCTCTGTTTTACTGTGGAAGAATTAATCCCAAATCAGAGATTATGCTTTTACCTTCGTCTGATGAAATGAATTCGAACCATGTTTTTACAAGTTCATTCTGTTCAGACACTTCACCCATTGTTGCCATTACAAACGGTCTTGAGAGAAGATACTTTCCGGCAAGAATGCTTTCTTCTAAAGCCGGTACACCGTTAAGTGATACGGCATTAACAGTATCGTCAACTACATCAAGAGAAACATATCCGATTGCACCCGGGGTTGATGCAACCTTTGCAAGAACTGCACCTGTTGAATCAAGTTCCTGAGCATATTGGCATGCATCCTCAATCTTAAGCAATTCTTCAAAAGCACTTCTTGTACCGGAGCCTGCTTCACGTCCGATAACAACGATTGCTTCATCATTTCCGCCGAGTTCTTTCCAGTTTGAAATCTCTCCTGTGTATATTGCTGCAAGCTGTTCTGTTGTTAAATCCTTTGTTGCGTTTTCTTTGTCAGTGATTACTGCAATACCGTCAATTGCAACAACATTTTCTGTTACGCCCTTCTCTTTTTCTCCATCCTTAAGCTCACGTGATGCATTTCCGATATCGATACTTCCCTGAGTGAGTGACTCGATTCCTGCGCTTGATCCTGTATACTCAGTTGTTACTGTTACATCCGGATATGCTTCCATAAAGCTTTCGCTCATTGCTTCACAAAGCTTTTCCATAGAAGTGGAGCCTGCAAGAGAAATTTTGCCTGATAATTTTGTTGTTTCTTCTGTTTTTCCTTCTTCTGTTGCACTACCGCAACCTGTTGCAATGCCAGCTGTCATAAGTACTGCCATTCCCACAGCCACTGCTTTCATAATAAATCTTTTCATATTTAACCTCCTGTGATTCATTAACTTGTTGATCTCTGATGATCACAGTGAGATTGTATTTTCGGTGTGTAAATTTCAAAACCCGAATGAGGTAAAAAGAAAGTAAAACTTAAACAAAAAAGACAGGATTTGAATCCTGTCCGTAAGTCTTATTTGTTATATTTTTCTATGAGATATTTTTTCTTTTCTTCAAATGAAAGATGTTTTGTATAATCAAAATCTCCTTTGTGCTGCTCTTCATAATCCTGTATTGTTTTTATTACCCTTGCCGGTACACCTACCACAATTGAATTGTCCGGAATGTCTTTTGTAACAACGGCCCTGCATCCTATGATGCAATTGTCACCGATTGTAACCCCCGGCATGATTACCGCATCAGTACCGATATGGCAGTTGTTTCCGATTTTGATTTTTCCGAAGAGATCAGCGTTTTTGAATTTTTCGTCCAAACCTCTGAGAACCCAGGTTCCGCCGTCATGAGTAATGAAACTCACTCCGCGGTTGACCCTTACATGATCCCCGATTGTAATAAGAAAAGGCTCAGAACCCAAATCAGCGGTGCCGTGAATATAGCAACCGGTACCGATTTTAGCTCCGTTCTTTTTCCAGAATTTAATCGGATTATTTCTCAATATGATAGCTTTTAAAATACCTTTAATCATGTTTCTCCCCCATATTCGCCTTCCCGTATATTCGAAAAACATCAGCAAAAAATAATTTTATCATTGTTTTTAAACCTTCGCAAATATTGAATATTTTCTTTAATTATCGAAATCTTTTGTATACTCTCTGACCGAACGGGTCATTTCTTTTGAAAAATCCGAGTTGTATTTTCTGTTGCAGAATGCCCTCATGAAATCTTCATAAGAGCGTGCCTGTGCCTTGTATGCAAAAAGTTTTTCTCTGTATTCGCTGTTCATTTCCGGATAAGCGTTTTCGGACACAATGACATCCATAGGTGCCCTTTCCGGTTTTTGTCTTTTTTTCTGTGATTCTGTGGGATAACCGAATACAAGCATTGCTGCCGGGAAAACGTACTCAGGAAGCTTAAGAAGCTTTCTCTGCTCTTCACAGTTTTCCATTATGTCTCCGATATAGCAGCTTCCGATACCGAGGCTTTCAGCAGCTACAACTGAATTCTGTGCTGCAATATTTGCATCGGATATTGCAAGGAACAAATCTCCGAGTCCCGGATTGCGCGGCTCACAGCCTGTGTCAAGGAAAGCGTCATACCATTTTTTACAGTCTGCACAAAAAACAAGAACCATTTTACCGCTTCCTATAAAGGGCTGATGATCACATGTATCAATCAGGGCATCTTTGATTTTCTGATCCGTCACATCAATTATTGTATAAAGTTGCTGGCATCCGGCTGTGGGTGCCTCTGCTGCCGCACGAAGAATGCACGCCTTATCCTCTGCGGAAATCTCCCTGTCAGTGAATTCTCTTACGGATTTTCTGTTATACAAAGAATCAAGTATTTCGTTCATGATCAACCTGCATATTTTTTATACAAATTATTGATTGTTTCCCACTCGTCATCATTTAACGTGATATATGTGGATTGATTATAAACCAGGATGTTGCTCGTACCGTCTTTTGCAAGGCAGAACATTTCTTCGCCGTCCACTCCGTCAAGAACAAACGACTTGTTCATATCATACGAAGAAGTGTCCGTGCATCTTGTTGTTTCTTTTCCGTCTAAAATTGCAAACAGCCTGTCTGCATCATCGGAAGTAAGTTCCTTTTGAGTATTTTCATTGGTTTCCGTGTTGAGACTGATTGCGCCTGCAAAAACGTAGCCGTCAGTGCTTACCTTGGGATTTCCCAGGGCTACGAAAAGAATTATTCCTATTACTATAACTGCCGCAGCTGCAATTATACAGCCTATTACTGTCTTTCTGTTCATTTGCTCTTTCCTGTGATGATTTCAAGTCCGCTGTCTGTAACAACACCGAGGTCTTCGATTCTTACGCCGCCCAGGCCTTCAACATAGATGCCGGGTTCAATTGAGAATACCATACCTTTTGTAAGCGGAATCGTACCGCGTTTGTTTACATTGGGAAGCTCGTGAATTTCAACTCCCACACCGTGTCCCAGACCGTGTCCGAACTCTTTTCCGTATCCCGCCTTTGTTATAACATCACGGGCGATTTTATCAACTTCAATTCCTGTCATTCCCGGCTTGAATTTTGCAATTGCCTGGTCATGGGCTTCTTCAACGATTTTGTAAATTTCAACAAGCTGCTTGTTTCTTCTGCCCGGAGCAAAAGGTGTTCTTGTCTGGTCAGAGCAGTATCCCTGATAAAGTGCACCAAAGTCGATTGTTACAGGTTCACCTGCCTTGATAACTCTTTCTGATGCAGCACCGTGAGGCATTGCGCTTCTCGGTCCTGATGCAAGAATCGTATCAAAAGAAACCTTTGAAGCTCCTCTTTTTCTCATCTCAAGTTCAAGCTGTGCCGCAACATCAACTTCTCTGTTTCCGGCCTTTACAAGAGGAAGAATTGCTTCGTATGACTGCCATGCGCAAACACAGGCCTTCTTTATGATTTCGATTTCGTCTTCATCCTTAATCATTCTCATCATTGTGAGAGTGTTGCCCATCGAAGAGAATTTAACACCTTCAAAAGCTTTTTTGAAGTTCTGATACTGCGCAAATGAAAGTGCTTCATCCTGAACACCCATTTTCTTTATGCCGAGTGTTGCAACAAGTTTTGAAACCTTGTCGAGCTTCGGTCCGCCGAAAAGCTTGAGTGTATATTCAGGGCACTGTTCCTTTGCCTGAACCGTGTATCTTGAGTCAGTAATGATAAATGCTTTTTTCTCAGTGATGATTAAGTATCCGTCACCGTCCATGCCCGTAAAACCGGACAAATAGAAAACATCATACGGATTTGTGATCAATGCTGAATCAATTTTAAGTTCTTTGAATTTGCTTCTGAATGCGTCAATTCTTATCTGTGACATTGTAATTTCTCCTTAAAAACGGTTTTTCCAAAAATCTTTTAAAAGCCACGAAAGGCGGCTCTATTTCCTGATTAATCGGCTTTACCAGAATCGTATAAGCACCGAATATATTTCCCCCGAGAATATCAGTATAAAGCTGATCTCCCACCATGGCAACTTCATTTGGTCTCAGGCCGAACTTTTTACAGATTTGTTTAAATCCTTTGGAGAGAGGTTTTCCCGCTTTCCATACTCTGTCCGGTAAAATGTCTCCGCAGAACATTTCCGTTCTTTCCCGCTTGGCATTGGAGACAACACCAACCTTAAAGCCCTTTTCCCTTAACTGATTTATGAAATCTCTTGTTTCGGGAAGCGGTTCCGGGGCACTGTATTCTTCAAGCGTATTGTCTATGTCGAAAAATATTCCCCTGATTCCCATGTTATAAAGCTTATCGAAATCAATATCAAATTTTGAATTAAAGAAGGCCTTGGCCGTCATGGAAAAAGACATATTGTCTCCTTTTCTCAATAATCAAAAATTTCGCCGTTCTTTTTAAGTTCGTTGACCTTTTCGATGATTTCGCTTATTGCTTCTGCCCTGTCTGTTTCATTGGGTACGATAACGGTTGAATATTTGGTATACAAGGGAACTCGCTGCATATACATATTATGAAAGTCCTTGTTCGAAATATTTTTCAGAAGCGGTCTTCGTTCCTTTACCCAGTCAGGTGTGTTTATTATTTTATAGAAACCTCTCTTGAGGTAAATTGAATATGTTTCTTCGTTTACGAGAGCCTCAATAGCAGCAGGTCTTGTGACAATTCCGCCGCCTGTGGAAATAACGACACCTTCCGACTCTCCGAGCTTCTTTGCAAGAAGTTCTTCAAGCTGTCGGAACTTATCCTCTCCGAACTTAGAAAAAATATCTTCTATCTTCATATGGACCTTTTCTTCGATTACGGTATCCATATCAATAAACCTGCAGTTAAGTTGTTCGGCAATTGCCTTTCCGACGGAGGACTTTCCGGAGCACGGCATACCAAGTAACACTATTCTTTTATACATTCCAAAGCTCCTCAATTACAGAAAGTGCATATTCGGAAATTGCTTCTCTGTGTTCTTTCTTGTCCTTCTTTTTGAATTTGCGTTTTGCAATTTCTTCGGTTTCCTCTATTATACCAAAATTCATGCCCATTGGCTGAAAATCTTCGCCTTTGTATTCAGCAACATAAGCAGCCAAAGCTCCGGTTGCTGTTGTTCTCGGTAAAATGAGTTTCTCCTCTCCGAGAATTTCCCTTGCAGCATTTATTCCGGCCACCATTCCCGAATTTGCAGATTCCATGTATCCTTCAACACCGGTAATCTGACCGGCAAAATATACTCTGCGATTTCCGAAACCGAGTTTCTCAGATTCAGTTACTTCATATGTTCTGTCCAACACACCCGGTGATTTGATATATGTGTTTTTATGCATAACACCGTAACGGGCAAATTCGGCATTTTCAAGTCCCGGAATCATTCCGAAGACCCTCTTCTGTTCGCTGAATTTAAGACGGGTCTGGAAACCGACGATATTATACATTTTACCGTCAGTGTCATCACGCCTGAGCTGAACCACTGCATAGTTTTTTGAACCGTCGGGATTATCCAGTCCCACAGGCTTCAGCGGGCCGAATCGCATTGTGTCGGTTCCTCTGTGAGCCATGGACTCTATCGGCATGCAGCCCTCATAGAGCATCTTTTTGTCAAAGTCATGAACCTCCGCGGTTTCAGCATTTACAAGTGCTTCACAGAAAGCAAGATACTGCTCTTTGTTCATCGGACAATTGATATAGTCGGCAGTTCCTTTGTTGTATCTTGCAGCCATAAAAGCAATATCCATGTTAATGGAATCCCTGTAAACAATAGGTGCTGCCGCATCAAAGAAATTAAGTTTCGTAAGCCCGAACTGTTTTGAGAGATTGCCGAGAAGTCCTTCGGATGTAAGAGGGCCCGTTGCGATTATGACAGTCGTATTTTCAGGGAGTTCGTCAACTGAATTTACTTCTTCGTATCTTATCTCAATATTCGGATTTTCTTTTATTTCTTTTGTGATTTTTTCCGCGAACAATTCTCTGTCAACTGCCAGGGCTCCTCCTGCCGGGATTCTGGTTTCATCGGCAATGCGGATGTTAAGAGAACCCATACGACGCATTTCTTCCTTCATGAGTCCTGTTGCCGTTGAAAGATCTTCTGCTTTAAATGAATTGCTGCACACAAGCTCACCCAAGAGATCAAGACTGTGTGCAGGAGATTTTTTATTTGGTTTCATCTCATGCAAAACGACGGACACGCCCAAGCGTGCAGCCTGATATGCTGCCTCCGCACCTGCTAATCCGCCGCCGATAACATAAATTTTTTTGTCCATCAATTTAGGAATCCTTCTTATGTGTGTATTTGCAGTCGTTGTTGCTGCAAATCAGATAGTTTTTTCTGTTCATTATTATATCCATTCTGCTTCCGCACTTAGGGCACTTCCGGTCAGTAGGAATATTCCATGAATTAAATTTACAATCCGGATATCCGGAACATGTTACATACTTTCTTCCGGATTTTGTTTTTCTGTAGATAAGCATCTTTCCGCAGTCAGGACACGGAATACCTGCTTCTTCCACGATAGTCTTTGTGTTTCTGCACTCAGGGAATCCCGGACATGCAAGGAATTTACCGTACTTACCTGTCTTGTAAACCATGAGTCTTCCGCACTTGTCACAGACAACATCTGAAACAGGATCCTGAATAACAACCTTTTCTACTTCCTGTTCTGCCTTGTGAAGCTTTGGTTCAAAACCGTTGTAGAATTCTCTTATTACATCATTCCAAACAAGGACATTTTCCTCAACACGGTCAAGTTCTTCTTCCATGTGTGCCGTGAAATCCACGTCAACAATTTCTTCGAAGCTCTGCTTCATGATTGTGTTTACGATTTTACCGAGTTCTGTCGGGAAAAGTGTTCTCTTTTCTTTTCCGACATAGCCTCTGGCCTGAATTGTTGAAACGATTGAAGCGTATGTACTCGGGCGACCGATTCCGTATTCTTCCATTGCTTTTACAAGAGAACCTTCAGTATATCTTGCCGGAGGCTGTGTGAAGTGCTGTGCTTCCTTGATGCCAAGTACATCAGGAGTCTCGCCTTCAGTAAGTTCCGGAATATTTCCTGCCTCTTCTTCATCACCTTCAATTGCAACTGCATAAACAGATGTAAAGCCCGGAAATTTAACAGTTGAGCCGCTTGCTTTGAACACGTAACCTGCTGCTTCTATTTCAGCTACGCTTGTATTATATACACAGTCTGCCATTTGGCTGGCAACAAAGCGCTCGAATATAAGCTTGTAAATCTTATATAAATCAGGCTGAAGAACGGATGAAAGTTTTTCAGGCTTAAGATCAAGATTAACAGGTCTGATTGCTTCGTGTGCGTCCTGAGCTGAGTTCTTGTTTTTGTAGAATCTTCTTGACTTCGGAAGATATGAATCGCCGAAGTTCTCTTTGATGTATTTTTCTGCTGCATTTGCGGCATCACTCGAGATACGAACAGAGTCTGTTCTGATATATGTAACAAGACCCGTAAGACCTCCGGCTGACTTACCCAAGTCAATGCCTTCGAAAAGCTGCTGTGCGGCACGCATTGTACGTGATGTTGTAAATCCGAGTTTTCTTGAAGCTTCCTGCTGAAGTGTTGATGTTGTGAAAGGTGCAAACGGACTTCTCTTCTTCTCTCCGTTTTTTACAGATGTTACTTTAAACTCAGCGTCTGAAACGGCATTTTTGATTTTGAGTGCTTCCGCTTCGTTTTCAACATTTATTTTACCGTTCTTGTCACCGAAAAACTTAGCAACAAACTCATACTTTTTGAGAGGCTTTTCTGCCTGTTTGCGAAGCTTTGCGTCAATTGTCCAGTATTCCTTCGGAATAAAGGCATCGATTTCTTCTTCTCTGTCGCAGATGAGTCTTGTTACCACTGACTGAACACGTCCGGCTGAAAGACCCTTCTTAACTTTCTTCCAAAGAATCGGGCTGATTTTGTATCCCACGATTCTGTCAAGAACTCTTCTTGCCTGATAAGCATCAACAAGGCCTCTGTCGATTGCTCTCGGATTTGCAATTGCTTCCTTAACAGCTGTCTGTGTGATTTCGTGAATCGGCACACGGCATACATCTTTATCGGCTATTCCCAGGATGTACTGAAGGTGCCATGAAATTGCTTCTCCCTCACGGTCAGGGTCAGTTGCAAGATACACTTTCTTAGCAGCAGCTGCTGCTTTTTTCAAATCTTTGATTGTCTGGGCTTTGCCTCTGATATTTATATATTGCGGTTCAAAGTTATTATCAAGATCTACCGCTATTCTGCTCTTCGGAAGGTCTCTCAAATGACCTACTGAAGGAAGAACTTCATACTTAGGGCCAAGAAACTTTTTGATTGTTTTGGCCTTAGACGGCGATTCCACTATAACTAAATAATCTGACATACAGTCACCTCAAATGCTTTATTTTTCGTGCTTTAGGCAGTACGTTCTTTGCAACGTGCGAAATTATATATTATATAGTACATAATTGTCAAACAAGGGCATTTTCGTTGTGAAAATGCCCTTGAAGTATTCTGTGTGATATATCATTTGGTCCAGTCTTCAACTTTCAGTCCTTCAACCCGCTCAAACTCCCTTGTATTGTTTGTGACTAAGGTGAGATTTTCAGACAAAGCATGGCCTGCGATAAGAGTGTCAATGGGGCCGATTTTGTTTCCCTTTAATTCCAGACGTGCCATAACATTTCCATACATTGCAGCTGCGCTTGAGTCAAACGAGATAATCGGAATATTTTTCAGAAAAGCAAGCAGAACTCTCATATTCTTTGCTTTCCGTTCACTTTTTTCGATGCCATGCATAAGCTCAGCAAATGTAAGCGAGGATATGCAGACAGCATCCTCAGAAATTCCGCTGAATTTTCTTTTCAGTATTTCAGAGCTTTTCTTCATGATAAAGATGCATATATTTGTATCCAACATATATTTCATAGTTCAATATCTCTTTCCTGCTCGTCATAAACCGGCCTTCCGTCCGGAAAGAAGTCGTCCGTAGCCTGACCCATTGCCTCAAACAAAGAATCCCATCCCTTTTTCTTCGGCATGAGTATAACCATATCATCAATCCTGTTTACAAGAACTTCTTCTGTTCCCTCGGGGAACCTGTATTCTTTTGGCAGACGTATAGCCTGACTTCTTCCGTTTTCAAATATTTTAGCCGTAAGCATTTTCATCACCTCGGCATCAGTATATACCAAAGTATATATCTCGGTCAATAATTTCATCATGTCGTTAAAGCTGTGTCCTTTCTTCTGTTTTTTCTTATATACTTTTTTTCATATTCCGGGTCATACAAGACACCCGAACGGGACAATTTGAATGTGATATCCAAAGTGTCGGTATCATCTCCGAGCTGCAGTTCATCTACATTGCAATTATAGTGAACATGAGCGGAAAACAAAGCATCGTTTCCTTCTCTTTTCACTAACGGTTTTTCACATATTTTTTTCCATTCCTCTTCACTGCCCTCAAAGTACACATCCTCGAGCTTTGCGCAGTTGAGAAAGGCATTTTCTCCGACTTCCAATATGTTCTTACCGAGTGTGATTTTTTTAAGATTTGTGCATCCGGCAAATGCGTATGGCTCAAGTACTTTCATTGCAGAAGACAGAATGATATCAGTGACTCCGGTTTGCCCTTCGAAAAGATTGCTGTGAATAGCATAAATATCAACTATTCTGTCATAACTGTTTTTCCCTCTTGCGGGTATCTTTACAACACCATTAAGATTATCTCCCGCCCAAAATGCTCCTATTGGCATCATAGACAGATGGAGACTCCAGCAAACTAAATGCAAAGCAAGCGGCTTCGGATATTCAATGTCCTTTACTTTTTCTCTGAACTCTTCGTAATTCATATATTTCTCCTTCAAGTAAACATACGAATTATTTTATGCAGGTTATGAGTCAAAAACAGTTCAGTGTCATCCCACTTCAAATCCCCCGCTTTTCCTTCTTGTGATTACGCCTTTAATCTCAAGAATTGTTATAGCATTAAGTATCTCACTGAACTTAAGTCCCGTAGCCTGTTGAATTTTATCAGGTGTGTTGTTGCCTTTCTCGATTGCTTTTGCCACAGCCAGATTTGTCCCTTCAAGTCCCGTTATGCTTTCAAGCAGTTTCTTAGGCGGCACCTTGTCTGTTTTATATCCAAGCTCCCTTATAACGTCTTTGTAATCCGTGCAGCATACGGCACATCTTTTAAGAAGATTGTTTGTTCCTTCACTGAGCGCACTGTCTATGTTCCCCGGCAAAGCAAAAATTGTTCTGTTCTCTTCAATTGCCCGCTCAACAGTTATCATTGTTCCTGATGAAGCCGCCGCCTCACAAACAATAAGTCCGTCGGACAATCCTGCGATTATTCTGTTTCTCATGGGAAAATAGTATTTATTCGGTGTCGTTCCCGGCGGATATTCTGACATCACACATCCGAACTCCTTGATTTTGTAATACAGATGAAGATTTTCATAAGGATAAATCACATCAGCGCCTCCGCCTAATACAGCCAGTGTATATCCGCCTGCCGTAAGAGCGCCTTCGTGTGCTCTTGAGTCACTCCCTCTTGCCATGCCGCTTACTATTCCCACACCCAGATATGCAAGCTCTGCAGACAGTTTAAAAGCACACCTCGATCCGTATTGAGAACAGCCTCTTGCCCCCACAACGGAAATAAGGGGCATAGACGGGTTCTTTATTTCCGGCAGAGTTCCGTAATAGTAAAGGACAGCAGGAGGCATGTATATTTCTTTCAGATTTTTCGGATAATCAGCCTTTGTGAAATATGTTATCTTCCCCTCATTCAGTTTTGCTTTGTCTTCTATGTCATACGCCTTTTCTCTTAAATACGGGTCTGCAATTTTCTCTGCCAGTTTCTTTTTTGTTGCCACTGTATCAGGCATAAGTTCAGGAGTTTCCGCTTCCCACACCTTTTCTGCGGTTCCGAAAGCCTTTATCAAATCCTGATAAACAGTTTTGTACCCGGAGCCCAGTTCTCCCAGCCATATCCACAGTACTTCTTCACTTACTTTATTCATGCTGTCACCTATACAAATCTTTTTATTTGATCCAATGCGCGATATTGAAGGGCTTCGCCGATGTGAAATGCCAATATATTCTCTGACTGATTTAAATCCGCTATCGTTCTTGCAACACGGAGAATCTTTTCATAAGACCGCATGCTGAACTCGCTCTCATCGGAGGCTGACATCAAAAGCTGAATGCCCTCTTTGTCAGGACGACAAAACCTTTCAATAGTTTCCCGATCCATTTGAGCGTTACATTTGAAGGGATAGGCAGCATAACGCTCTTCCTGAATCTTTCGCGCATGAATAACTCTCTTTCGAATTTCGGAAGAGGGTTCTTCTTTTATGTCTTCTGTCATTTTGTCTATGGGTAATCTTCTGGCTATTATCTGGAGATCAATTCTGTCCAAAAAAGGAATTGACAGTTTTCCTATTCTTGATTTGATTTGTGTTCTGTTGCAGTTGCATTTGTTTCCGTCTTCAAACAGGTTGCCGCACTTGCACGGATTGGCCGCACCCACAAACATAAAATTTGCAGGCATGGATTCACTTATTCCTACGTGGGATATTTTCACGCAGCCCGTGGCCATCGGTTCCTTTATAAGTTCAATGATTCTGCTTTCGGCTTCCGTTATCTCGTCAAAGAAAAGCACACCGTTGTGAGCAAGGGACATCTCACCTATTTTCAGAGGCCTTCCGCCTCCTGTCAGACCCTTTTGAGTTACGGTATTGAAAACCTTTCTGAACGGTCTTTTAGTGATGAGCGGAACTGCTCGTTCTATCTTTCCCGCCATACTGTACACTGCAGTTGTTTGCGCGCTTTCCTCAAAAGTCATGGGCGGTAAAATTGACGGCAAACACTCTGCCATCATGCTCTTTCCGCATCCGGCCGCTCCCAGCATAATTATATTGTGACCGCCTGCAGCCGCTACCTCAAGTGCTCTTTTGCACTCGTGCTGTCCTGCGACCGAAGCAAAATCCGCTTCGTGATATTCTTCACCGGGGATATAGTTTTTCCTTCCGTCTCCCGTAAAAATGCCTTCATCCTTATCTGACAGCTGAGTTACAGCCTGTCTTAAACTGGTGGATCCTATCACGTTAACCCCGGGACAAAGCATTGCCTCTCTTAAGTTTTCCCTGGGTACGAGAAATCTTTTGATACCGTTTTTCTTTCCTTCGGTAATCATCGGTAAAATGCCGTTAACTGCCTTAAGCTTGCCGTCCAGAGAAAGCTCTCCGACCATTACCACATCTTTAAGTGCAGTTGCTTCAATAATGCCTTCCGCTCCGAGAATGCTGACTGCAATGGGAAGATCAAGTGCCGTTCCTTCTTTACGCGTTGACGGAGGTGCCAGATTGATAATGACCTTGCCGAGAGGAAAATTAAAGGATTGATTTCCGAATGCAGTCCATATTCTTTTTCTGGACTCTTTTACAGCGGCATCGCCCATGCCTATAATGTCAAAATCGGGTATACCCCTGCTGATATTTGCTTCCACGGTTACCGGGAATACTTTTATGCCGTTCGTACTGAATGACAATACATCAGATACCAAAAAACCACCTCCGTAAAACAGCGTAGGAAAATGCTATTTCACAAGAAGGTGGTTGTCAAAACTTTACCAATTATTTCCCGTCTTTTCGGGAGTGTCGATTTTTTATTTCTCTTTCATAATCTTTGAAAGCTCAGCCATAAATGTGTCAATGTCCTTGAACTCACGATATACGGAAGCAAATCTTACATAAGCAACCTGATCAAGGTCTTTTAATGCTGTCATTAATATTTCCCCGATTTCGGTTGTTGAAACTTCTTTTTTCATGCTGTTGTAAAGCTGTGCTTCTATTGAATCAACAAGCTTTTCAATTTGCTGTACGGACACAGGTCTTTTCTCACATGCTTTTACAATGCCGCCGAGAATCTTGTTTCTGTCAAAAGCCTGTCTGGTTCCGTCTTTCTTCACAACCATAAGAGGCACGGTTTCAACCTTCTCATAAGTTGTAAAACGTGAACCGCACTTTGTGCACTCTCTTCTTCTTCTGATAGAAAGGCCTTCATCGGTTGGTCTTGAGTCTACAACCTTATCTTCATCATTACCGCAAAATGGACACTTCATGGCTTAACCTCCAAAACTGTAATCTTTTGTATTGTATTGAACATCCAAATCCAAATATGTGAATGTTACGTCCTTACATCTGCCGAGAACTTCTCTGGCTTCGTCATAAAGTTTGTTTTTACCGCTCGGGAAATCCGCCACACAGCCGTATGCCTCTATTCCTCTTTCTCTTGCATCATAAATTGCTCTGTAAATATGATACCTCTGCGTTACGACAACAATCTTCACATCTTCCGGCTTCTTGCCTTCACTCTTTATCAGATTAACAAGTCTGTTTATTGTGTCATATGAACTTACACCGTACTTGTCCACAAGAATATTTTCCTCGGCAATATCATAGGGCTCACCCATTGCATATTTTTTCATCGGTCCTGTTTCGTCATAATTGCTTGTATCCTGAGAGTCGCCTGAAAGAAGAAGTGTCTTGCCTGCGCCTTTGGTGAAAATTAGGCTGCCTGTTGCCATTCTGTTTGCAAGCATATCCGACAGTTTTCCGCCGGGCCTTACCGATGCCCCGAATACAACAACATAGTCAGCGTTGAAATTTTCAAGCTCACTTTCCGACTTTATATACTTTTTGCCTTCTGAGATTACGTGATAGTTCATTGCGGCAACAAGTGCGATAAATGCCACTGCAAGAAACAATATTATTAAGAAAAATACTTTTAAAAACTTTTTCATTCGTAAATCACCTGTGCTTTTGTATACACTAATTAAGTTAATTATATCACAACAAAATGTAAGTGGCAATTACAAAATACACATTTTGTTGTGTATTGCTTTACATTTCTAACAGATTTGGTAAAATATATCAGAGTCTACAACCTTATCTTCATCATTACCGCAAAATGGACACTTCATGGCTTAACCTCCAAAACTGTAATCTTTTGTATTGTATTGAACATCCAAATCCAAATATGTGAATGTTACGTCCTTACATCTGCCGAGAACTTCTCTGGCTTCGTCATAAAGTTTGTTTTTACCGCTCGGGAAATCCGCCACACAGCCGTATGCCTCTATTCCTCTTTCTCTTGCATCATAAATTGCTCTGTAAATATGATACCTCTGCGTTACGACAACAATCTTCACATCTTCCGGCTTCTTGCCTTCACTCTTTATCAGATTAACAAGTCTGTTTATTGTGTCATATGAACTTACACCGTACTTGTCCACAAGAATATTTTCCTCGGCAATATCATAGGGCTCACCCATTGCATATTTTTTCATCGGTCCTGTTTCGTCATAATTGCTTGTATCCTGAGAGTCGCCTGAAAGAAGAAGTGTCTTGCCTGCGCCTTTGGTGAAAATTAGGCTGCCTGTTGCCATTCTGTTTGCAAGCATATCCGACAGTTTTCCGCCGGGCCTTACCGATGCCCCGAATACAACAACATAGTCAGCGTTGAAATTTTCAAGCTCACTTTCCGACTTTATATACTTTTTGCCTTCTGAGATTACGTGATAGTTCATTGCGGCAACAAGTGCGATAAATGCCACTGCAAGAAACAATATTATTAAGAAAAATACTTTTAAAAACTTTTTCATTCGTAAATCACCTGTGCTTTTGTATACACTAATTAAGTTAATTATATCACAACAAAATGTAAGTGGCAATTACAAAATACACATTTTGTTGTGTATTGCTTTACATTTCTAACAGATTTGGTAAAATATATCAGTACAAAAGATTATACGAAAGAGTTAAGATTTTTTATGAAACATATCTTTTTAATCAACTCAGTCTCTTCGACTGAATCAAAAAGAAAAAAGTTATTCAACAGAATCGTTCATACATGCAAACAGGAAAGTCTGGATTATGATATTCATTTCACAAAAGGTGTCGGCGATGCATTTGCATATGCCCGCAAGATTGCAGAAACAGGTATCCCGGTAAGATTTTATGCATGCGGCGGAGACAGTACGCTTAATGATGTTGCTGCGGCCGTTTACGGAATAGACACTGCCGAGATTACCGCAATTCCTATGGGAAGCAACAACAACTTTGTAAGAAACTTCGGTAAAAAGGCAGACTTCGATGACATTCTCAGTCTCATCTACGGCAAAACAATATCCATTGACTTGCTTAATCTCAATGCAAAATGTTGTCTTAACAATACAACAATCGGATTTGACAGAAGATGTCTTTCCATTCAGAAGAAAATCAGCAAATCAAAGATTATCACAGGCAGATTTGCATACCACCTTGCGATTTTTGCTGCAATCAGCGCCAACAAAAAAGAGCTGCTCCACTTTGAATACGATGACGGCACAAGCGAAACAATTCGAGTTGCGCTTGCAAACATTGCCAACGGTTCATATTTCGGAGGCGGATATCAGGGCGCAGGAAATACTGCAGATCTTCAAGACGGAACATTTGACTTAATGCTCATTTTACCGACATCAAGATTTACATTCATGAGAATAATGCATGCCATGAGAAAAGGTAATATTCTTGATACCGAACTCAGCAGAAAATACATCAGAATAAGAGAGTGCAAAAAACTCACAATCAGTAAAGCCGAAAAAATAAAATACAGCCTCGACGGCGAACCGCTCAAGGCTGAAGAAATCAAGGTTTCAATCCTGCCTGCTTCCTGCAAATTTGTAGTGCCGGCTGAGATTGCATCGGAATTCCCTGCTGAGAAATAATTATTCTCCGTACCCCGTCCACCACGGGTTATATGAATTCCAAACATAATATTCGCGTTTAATTGTTTCGGGAGGTGCATAGCGGCCTCCCATTTTTTGTACCGTTGCTTCTGCAATTTTAACGGAATAAATGGGTTCAAAATGAAGAGTTGCATCAGTTGTCTTTGATGCTGCAATCTGTCTTATGACATCCATTCCCTTTATCACTTTTCCGAATATGGTAAATTCGCCCTGTGCTTCCGGAAATTTTCCCAGTGTAATGAAAAATCCGTCGGTTGCACTGTTTTTGTCCTTCTTGTCATACCTGCTCATGGCAACCATGCCCTCGTCGAACTGCAAATCGTTTTCCTCGAATTTAATTGCATAGTCAGGTGCTTTTCCCGTATCACCGAGAGTCTTGAGACCGCCCCCGTCGGCAATTTCGATAAAACTGTTTTCAACAGCCATATTCACTTTCATATTGTTGTAGAAGCCCTGTTCCGTAAGGTAAATAATATTTCTTACCGTGTTTGGAGCTTCTTTCCTGAATAATTCAATAACAACTTCCCCTTCTATTTCGGCCAGTCCGCCGCCGAATTTAAGAGTAAGCGTCGGGTTCGGTGTGTTATCCTCACATCCTGTAAAAGCAAAGCACAATCCGAACATCATTATTGCAAGAATCAAACATGAAATTCTTTTCACTTCTTCATTCTCCTTTTAAGGGCATCCTCTCCCGCAATTGAATATCCGAAGAAGCCTTCGAATTTCCCCAGGTCGTAATATTCACCGTGAGAATATGCAACAAGGTTTGCTTTTGAGAAGTCTATCGCACCCTTCTCGTCCATGAGACTGTCATCAACATGTATCTTAAGGATTTCCGCTATGAACATGTCATGGCTTCCCAGTTCAAGCACCTTCTTAACTTTGCACTCCATATTAACGGGACACTCCTCAATCATCGGAGCATCGATAAGATCTGCTTTTATCTTTGTAAGCTTTGTTTCCTTGAACTTATCAAAATCTCTTCCGGATTTAACGCCGCAGAAGTCGCAGGCTTTTACGGTTTTATTGTTTACGAGATTTATGACAAACTCTCCGGTCCTGGAGATAATTTCATGTGACAAGCGCGATTTTCTTATTGATACGGAAACAAGCGGAGGCTCTGAGTTTACCGTGCCCGCCCATGCAATCGTAACAATATTTGAGTTTTCCATATCTCCGCAGGATACCATAACAACCGGTACCGGATTTAACATTGTTGATGGTTTTATATCTGTTTTTCCCATTATATATTCTCCTTATATACTCTCGGAACATTTGAATTAATAAGCATCATATTAACATCAATTTCAACCGTGTCTCCCGGTTTGATATCTGTTTTTCCTCTGCCTATGACAGTATACTGTGTTCCGATTCTTCCGAGAATCGGGAGTTTCTTATTCTCATATTTTACCGTTCCGGCACTCTTTCCGCCTCGGAGCAGTTTAAGAATTCGTGAGAGTCTGTCTCTGAAGTTTCTTATCGGGATTACCCTCTCCATTCCGATTCCGTCGGTATATCCGGCTGTAATTACAGCAGTTTTAACATCTTTCTTTGCTTTGTATATACATGAATACCCTGAGGTATCATTTTTTTCAAGTTCATTTACATCCGCAACTGTTGCTCTGAATATTCCGATTCTTTTCAGTTCAAAGCCCGGATTTACGAGAAGTCTTCCCGTAAGTGCAGAACCGATTCTGACAGCATCCAAATGTGTTGCGGGATATTTAAGTGCGGCGCTGGAATTTGCAATATGTGCAATTCCCGTGTTTATGCCCGAAGACCTGAGTTCCTGAACAATTCCCGTAAAGTCATTCAGCTGTCTGAATGTTATGGTTTCGTCATCACCGAAGGCCATCGGAAAATGTGCGAATATTCCTTCAAAGGACAATCCTTCAACCGTATATATTTCCTTTATTAAGTCCGTTTTTGTATGTTTAATGCCGAAGCGTCCCATTCCCACGTTAACTTTCACATGGACACGGGCAGCAGCCACTGAGGCATAATTTTCAGCACATTCCTTGCTTGTGACAGTAAGAATAACATTGCATTCGCAAAGTCTCTGAATTGTCTGTTTGTCCCATACCGGTGCAAGCAGTAAAATGTTGCAGTCTTCATATCCCATTGCTCTGATTGAAAATGCTTCCTTTGGCTCTGACACTGCGAAATATCTGATTCCGGCCTCATACCAAATCTGAACAGCTTTATCAATTCCGATTCCGTATCCGTTGCATTTTACAACGGCAATCACAGGAGAATTAACCGCATCAATTATGTTTTTTGCATTAAATAAAAGGTCCTCTTTTGAAAGTAAAATACAGTTTTCCATATTCTCACCTTTAAAAAGGCGCTCCAAAACCGGTATGTTTCGGAGCGCGCAGTAAATCATTCAGGATTATTTTTTAACAGGGTAGTTTTCTCTTGCAACATAGTGAGTATGTAACTCATGGTGTGCCTTCTCGCTTCCCGGTTCTCCATAGTATTCAGCATAAATCTTCTTAACTGCTTCGTTCTCATGTGACTTTCTTACAGGAAGTGCTCTGTCTTCATCATAGAGAGCTTTTGCTCTTTCTGTACGAAGGTCAATCCAGCTTCTTACTGAAGAAGGCTGAATAATCTGTCCGCCGCCGTTTACACAACCGCCCGGACAAGCCATGATTTCGATGAACTGGTAGTCAGCCTCGCCTGCTCTGATCCTGTTAAGGAGTTCTCTTGCATTTCCGAGACCGTGAGCAATCGCAACCTTAACTGTTGTTCCGTCGAGATCGATTGAAGCTTCTTTTATTCCTTCAACACCTCTTACCTGAGTGAACTCAATGTTATCAAGAGGCTTCTTTGTTACGATTTCAGCAACTGTACGAAGAGCTGCTTCCATAACACCGCCTGTTGCGCCGAATATAACACCGGCACCTGTTGCGTTACCCATAGGATCATCGAAGTCTGAATCAGGAAGTGAGTTGAACTCAATGCCTGCCTGCTTAATCATTCTTGCAAGTTCTCTTGTTGTGATAACTGCATCTACATCAGGATATCCTGCTGCAGCCATCTCAGGTCTGCCTGCTTCGAATTTCTTAGCTGTACAAGGCATTACAGAAACAACATACATATCCTTAGGATCAATATTATTCTGCTTTGCATAGTATGTCTTAAGAACTGCACCGAACATCTGGTGAGGTGACTTACATGTTGAAAGATTATCAAGGAAGTCAGGGAAATTGTGCTCACAGAACTTAATCCATCCAGGTGAACAGGATGTGATAAGAGGAAGCTTTCCGCCGTTCTTCATTCTGTTAAGAAGCTCTGTTCCTTCTTCCATAATTGTAATGTCAGCACCTGTGTCTGTATCAAATATTTTATCAACACCGAGACGCTTGATAGCTGAAACCATCTTTCCTGTAGCACGTGATCCGACAGGCATTCCGAATGCCTCACCGATTGAAGCACGAACAGCAGGAGCTGTCTGGAATACTACATACTTTTCTGTATCAGCGATTGCATCCCATACTCTGTCGATGTCGCTCTTCTCTGTGAGAGCACCAACAGGGCAAACAGCGATACACTGACCGCAGTTTACACAAGGAGTTTCAGCAAGTGAAAGTCCGAATGGGCTTCCTACAACTGACTTGAAGCCTCTTTCCATTGTCTCAATTGCACCGACTGTCTGAACGTTCTTACATGCGCTTACGCAACGACGGCAAAGGATACATTTATTAGGATTTCTTACGACTGAAGTAGATACATCATCAATAGGAAGGTTTGTCTGCTCACCCATATATCTGATGTTCTCTACGCCAAGCTCTTTTGAAAGTCTCTGGAGTTCGCAGTTTTCTGAACGAACACATGTAAGACATTCTCTCTGGTGGTTTGAAAGGATAAGCTCCAATGTTACCTTTCTTGCACTTCTTACTGCAGGAGAATTTGTTTTTACAACAAGGTCAACGCCTGTTGCTTCAACGCTTTTTGGGTTCTTTGAAATCGGGTAAACACAAGCTGCCTGAAGAGCTCTTGCACCTACATCAACAACACACATTCTGCATGCGCCGATTTCATTAATATCTTTGAGGAAGCAAAGTGTAGGGATATTTACACCGGCTTTTTTAGCGGCTTCCAAAATAGTTGTTCCCTCAGGAACTTCAACAACGACACCGTCGATTGATGCTTTAACCATATCCATGTCCTTTTACCTCCTTATTCTCTGATAATAGCGTCAAACTTACAGTTATCCATACAAACACCGCACTTTAAGCACTTGTTCTGATCGATAACGTGAACTTCCTTAACTGCACCTGTGATGGCATCAGCAGGACAGTTTCTTGCACACTTTGTACAACCCTTACACTTTTCAGCAACAATCTTGTACTGAAGGAGAGCTTTACATACGCCTGCAGGACACTTCTTGTCTACTACGTGAGCGAGATACTCATCTTTGAAGTATCTGAGAGTTGAAAGAATCGGGTTAGGAGCTGTCTGTCCGAGACCGCAAAGAGCAGAGGCTTTAATTCCTGCTGCAAGCTCATAGAGCTCATCAATATCGGAAAGTTCGCCTTTGCCTGATGTGATCTTGTTAAGGATTTCAAGCATTCTCTTTGTACCGATTCGGCAAGGAGGACATTTACCGCATGATTCGTCTACTGTGAATTCAAGGAAGAACTTCGCAATATCAACCATACATGTATCTTCGTCCATTACGATAAGTCCGCCTGAACCCATCATTGAACCGATCTGGATAAGAGAGTCATAATCGATAGGTGTATCGATAAGGCTTGCAGGAATACATCCGCCTGAAGGACCACCTGTCTGAGCAGCCTTGAATTTCTTTCCGTTAGGAATACCGCCGCCGATATCGTATACGATTTCACGGAGTGTTGTACCCATAGGAATTTCAACAAGACCTGTGTTTTTAATCTTACCGCCTACTGCAAATACCTTTGTACCTGAGCTCTTCTCAGTACCCATTGATTTGAACCAATCAGCACCCTTCATGATGATCTTAGGAATATTTGCAAGTGTTTCTACGTTGTTAAGAATTGTAGGCTTTCCGAACAAACCTTTGATTGCCGGGAACGGTGGTCTGGGTCTTGGCTCACCTCTGTGACCTTCAATAGAAGTCATAAGAGCTGTTTCCTCACCGCATACGAATGCGCCGGCACCGAGTCTTAAGTCGATGTCAAATGAGAAGTC
>CAMFNB010000015.1 GCA_945965275.1 uncultured Clostridia bacterium
TTTTCTATTAAATCAAGCTTTGCACTGTCCAAAAAATACAGCATATTTTTTTCCTTTCATATTTTCTGTTTCTATTTTAAATCTTCTCCGTCAAAAAGTCATAAAATTCTTCAGCATACTTTGACTGAACATCCTTTTTATTAAGTTCTATGATAAGCTCTCTCTGGCATTCAGGATTCTTAATCGGCAAAAGCTTAACGTTTTTGTTTTTCAGAGTGCCCCACGAATATTCAGGCCAGAATGCAATACCGGACCCCGTTGATATTATATTGTGCACAGCACTGGGAGAGTCGCTTTCAAAAAGAATATTCGGCAGGAATCCCGCTATTGTGCACAACTTGTCACAAATGGTTCTGAAAGCACGTGAGCCGGACAGCATAACGAACTTTTCATGCCTTACCTCAGTAAGATCAACTGAATCAAGCTTTGCATATTCCGAATTTGCCGGAACCGCGAGATATATTCTTTCCTCTTTGACGCATCTTTTGAGAACCGAATTTGATTTAAGTCTTGATACGCCGTTTGTGTAAATTCCTATGTCGCAGTCACTTTTAAGCTCATTCTGAACGAAATCAATTACACAGTCGTGGTGCTTCTTTTGAAACTGAACAATAGTTGAAATGACAAAGTTCGTGGCTGCAAGGATGTTGAGCTTAATCGTCTTGCTTTCCTGTCCTTTCAGCTTCTCCATTTCTTTCGGGATTTCATCTATCTCCGGAAGAATTTTATCAAGGCGTTCTTTGAGACTTTTACCGAATTCAGTCAGATGAATGTTTCTTCCCTTCTTCTCAAACAAAGGCACACCCAGTTCCGCTTCCAGCTGCTTTATTGACTTTGTAAGTGCCGGCTGTGCAACATGCATTTCCTCTGCACCCCGGGTGATATGTTCATGCCTTGCCGCCGCATAGAAATATCTGAGTTTTTCCAGTTCCATATGCTTTCCTCAATTCATAACCAAAAGTTATTGATTTAATAACAATTATATATTTTACATTCATATTCTTCAAGAGTATAACTGAACACGTAAAGAAAAAAAAGGAGAAAGAAAATGGCTGCAACATTTGAAACAATAATGCTTATATGCTTCGGTCTTTCATGGCCCATCTCAGTGGTAAAAAGCATCAAATCAAAATCAACAGAAGGAAAAAGCATGATCTTCATGATTGTCATCATTGTCGGATATATTGCGGGTATCAGCGGAAAGCTGGTCGCAGGCAACATCACTTATGTGCTCGCACTCTACTGCCTGAACCTCATAATTGTCAGTCTTGATCTTGTAATCTACTTCATCAACAAAAAGAACGAAAATCAAACCCTCGGTAAAAAACTTGTCTCGGGAGAACTTGCAAAGGGCAATATTTAAAGGAGAATTATCATGGTAAACGTACTTGAAGAAATCAAAAAACTGAGTGTAATCAACGACATAGTTTTAAAAGGTGAAATCGTCCTCTTCGGAAGCGACCAGCTTGCAGATCTTCCGCTTTACGAACTCATCAACAAGGCAAATCTTCCTGATGCGGTATACAACAGAGCCCTGAAAGGAATGACGCTGGATGACGCAAACGCCCTACTCCAGGCAAGCGTTCTTGACATCAAACCCTCAAAAGTTTTTCTTGATTTCGGCGAATGCGACGAAAAGAATAATGATTCATTAAAGAAATATTTATCAATTATTAAAAGGATCAGAGCGGCTCTTCCTAAGGCCGAGATATATTTCATCGGCATACCGGAAACAGATGAAAACTGCAGAAAATTCAATGCACAGGTCAAAGCCTTTGTTTCCGACAAGAGAATGAGATATATTTCTCTTACCGATACCGCCGCTACGAAATCAGAAAAATACAAAAGAGAATTCAAGGAGCTTGCATGTTTTTTTGCTCAGCGTCCGATAACCTTTAATGAAGCGTATGCTCTTTCAGAGTTATAAAAGGGTGAGACGTGCTTTGTACAAAAAACACGTCTCTTTTTTATTTTCCCCAGTCATTCCATGACACGTATCTTATTCCGTCTATTTCACAGGTAACATCACCTAAATAAAATACGCTTCCTTTGATTTTGTCATCCCGCAGATTAACATATGTTTTAACATTTGCCGACAGTTTTTTTTCGGTTTCGGCTTTGCTCTTTACTTCAATTGCAAAGTCCTTCTTCCAGTCGGTAATTATATCAATTTCAAATCCGTTTTTATCGCGGAAATATGTCAGGTTCGCTTTTTTACCGTCATTGTATCTTGTCTTAAGCAGTTCTGACACCGCTACGGTTTCTACTACCGCCCCCTTGTGGTCGTCAAGGAGCAGTTCCTCTTTTGATTCCAGGCGTAACAAATAGCACAGAAGTCCCGAATCAACAAAATACAATTTCGGAGTTTTCACAACCGTTCTTCCCAGATTGTTGCTGTCAGGCTCCAGAAAATAAATTATATACGAAGCTTCAAGAACAGAGCACCAATTTTTAATTGTAGTTGCCGACACCCCTATATTCCTCGAAATACCGTCATAATTTATCATCTGACCGCTGTATAATGCACATATTTGAATAAACTTTTTGAAAGCTTTTATATTTTCGGGATTTATCTGCTCTTTAACGTCCAAATCCAAGTACGTATCAATATAGTTTTCAAACCAGTCGTCCGTGAAGTAGTGCTTTTTCGTATCATGAAGCGGCGGATAAAACCCTTTGAAAAAGATTTCGTAAGGCTCATCAGGCAAAAGGCCTGCTTCCCTGAGCTCCTGTATTGAAAACGGCAAAAGCTTTATCAGCCCGACCCTTCCGGCAAGACTGTCGGTTATGTTCTGCTTCAGCCTGAATTGACTTGATCCCGTGAGAATGTATTTTCCGGGGACATATTCTTCTTTATCAACAAGAAGCTTTACCGCGTCAAATATTTCCGGCACCTTTTGTGCTTCATCAATAATAACGCCGTCGGGAAACGCCCTTAAAAAATCACTCGGATTTGATTTTGCAAGCTCTCTCAGATTCTTATCATCAAAGGATACATATTTTTTATCAGGAAATGCATATCGTGCCAGTGTTGATTTGCCGCTTTGTCTCGGCCCTGTAATTGCAACTATCGGAAATTGTCCCGCAAGTCTCATAAGGGCATCGTACGCCTTACGCTTTATCATAATATTTCTCCTTTTGTTTCGCAGTATATTTAGGATATTCCAAAGTGTACACCTAGGATATTCCAAAGTCAAGACCTAGGAAATTCCAAAGTGTACACATAGGATATTCCGAACCGACACAGAAAAAGCCCTGATTTTTCAGGGCTTTACGATTTATCTTTTAATTCTGAAATTTGTTCCTGATCAAACCTTAATCAATGCACATGCACAGAAGTTCGGCTTCGGCTGGTAGCAGAACACCTTGAGATATTCACCGATTTCAGGACTGAAGCCCTCAACAATCTTGTATCCGCCGTTAAGAGCGATGTCCGCATATGTGGCTACCCACTTTCTGTCGCCGTTTTCGAAAACACTGTAAAATGACTTATTTATCATTTCATCAATTGATTTCTTTTCAAGATTTTCCATTTCCTTATTGCAGTATCTGAATATGAAATCAAAGCCCTTTCCCACGTCACTGAAAACAAGCTCAATGATGCAGAAACCGATTGGCATATTATCAAGTACAGAGAACTGATCCCAACCCCTGATAGGCTTGTGTCTCAGTCTTTCTTCGTTTTCTCTGTGGAACTTCACCGAGCGCACTCTGCCTGTAAAAGTCTTCCCGTCTTTCATTGTATAAACATTGTCCGAGATTTTTTCCGTGTAAGCGGGAGCAACTGCTATTCCCTTGTTTATGATTTCAAAACTTCCTTTCGGAAATTCCGCGATAAGATTCTTCATAGGATGGAAAGTTTCAAGCTCATCGCCGTTTTCAAAATGAATGGTCGTCTTTCTGTCTTTATGTGTTAAATACATAATTGATTCAACATGAATGCCGCGTTTGAAAATAAAGTTCTTTTCTCTTACTCCCATAATTCCTCCATATGAAAAATCAATTTTTCTTGATTTATCATCCTACGGCAACCATTATAGTCGTTTTTAAGACTGGAAACAATAACAAATCTCAGCTATTTGTCAGCTGTCTTTGCAGCATTTTGTTGTTTTTAGATGCGTTTACAGACTTTAAGTCAACAAAATATTGCGATTTTGTTGCTGTTATTAAATATTCTTTAATTTTAATCAATTTTTATTGTTTTTAAGTTGATTGTTTTATTGTCTTATTATATACTATACACATGTAAAAGAGCAAAACAAGGTCGTATGATTTTAGTACTGGTCGTGCGATTATATCAAAAGTACTATTTTCTCTCTAAGCAAAAAGGGTTCGACTATCCTACCAGCCGAGCCCTTTTTGCATATATCGGTATTTAAATATATTTATTCCACAGTAACAGACTTTGCCAGGTTCCTCGGCTTGTCCACATCAAGACCCTTCGCAACTGAGATATAGTATCCGAGAAGCTGCAGCGGAACCACTGCGAGAGATCCTATGAAATGAGAATCAACCTTCGGCACATAGATTACGAAATCAGCAGTGTCCTCAACCTCATAATGACCGTTGGATGTGAGCCCCATAAGATATGCACCTCTGGACTTACATTCGAGCATATTCGAAACAGTCTTCTCATACAGATTGTCCTGTGTAAGCACGCCGATTATCAGCGTACCCTCTTCCACGAGTGAAATCGTTCCGTGTTTAAGTTCGCCTGCCGCATAAGCCTCACTGTGAATATATGAAATCTCTTTCATTTTAAGAGAACCCTCAAGAGATATCGCATAATCAAGTCCGCGTCCCACAAAGAATACGTCGTGGGCATTTGAATACTTCGCCGCAAACCACTGTATTCTTTCCTTGTCATCAATTATGCGTTTCATTTTATCCGGAAGCGTTTTCAGCTCATCGATGTAGTAGGCATATTTTTTATCATCAATTTCTCCGCGTAAAAGTCCGAACTGAATTGCAAGAAGATATACGGCAATAAGCTGCGCGGAATATGCTTTGGTTGTGGCAACGGAAATCTCAGGTCCGGCAACAGTGTAGAATACACTGTCAGCTTCTCTTGCAATTGAAGAACCTACAACGTTTACAACAGCCAGAGTTTTTGCACCCTTCTCCTTTGCTTCGCGAAGCGCCGCAAGACTGTCTGCTGTTTCACCTGACTGAGAAATAACAATCACAAGTGAATTTTCCTGAATAAGAGGACTTCTGTACCTGAATTCCGATGCAAGCTCAACTCTTACCGGTATTTTCGCAAGATCTTCGAAAACATACTGACCTGCCATGCTCACGTGCCATGCGCTTCCGCAGGCAACCATGATAATCTGCGAGAAATTCTTAATTTCATCATCCGTAAGACCTATTTCAGAGAAGTCTATTTTACCGTCTTTAATAACCGAGTTCATAGTGTCTGCAACAACCTTCGGCTGCTCGTGGATTTCCTTCATCATAAAGTGCTCGAAGCCGCCTTTTTCCGCACTTTCCGCGGTAAAAGTGATTGTTGTCAGTTCCTTCTGTCTGACATCGCCGTTGATGTCATAAAACACAGCCTCTCCGGGTGTGAGCTTTGCCATCTCGAGATTGTCGATATAGTAAACTTCCTTCGTGTATTTGAGAATTGCCGGCACGTCAGAAGCAACATAAGTCTCGCCGCCCGCAATACCAATAATCATGGGGCTGTCTTTTCTCGCAACCCAGATTTCTTCCGGGTGATCCTTAAACATAAGTTCAAGGGCATACGAGCCTCTCACACGTACCATCGTTTTTGCAATGGCATCCACCGGTCCTATGTTGTACTTTTTGTAATAGTAATCAACAAGCTTGATTACAACCTCGGTATCGGTTTCACTGTAAAATTTATATCCGTTCTTAAGAAGCTTCTCCTTAAGTTCCTGATAGTTTTCGATGATTCCGTTGTGTACTCCCACGATATCAGATTCAACAGTACCTGAGCCGGAGCCCGCACAGTTTCCCGAGACATGAGGGTGCGCGTTTGTCTTAGACGGCACGCCGTGAGTCGCCCATCTTGTGTGACCGATTCCGCAGCTTCCCGAAATAGCCTTGCCTCCGTCGATTTTATCCGACAGTTTCTTGAGCTTGCCTGTGGCCTTAACTACCTCCGCAAGCTGATTTCCGTCTCTTACCGCAATACCGGCTGAGTCATATCCTCTGTATTCAAGTTTTGAAAGTCCGTCCAGCAAAATAGGGGCTGCAGGACTTTTTCCTGTAAAACCAACAATTCCGCACATAGTAACCTGTTCCTTTCTTAAATAAAAGATGAAATATTATACCATTGTTAAAATTGTTACGCAAATGTTAACAAGACGATCAGAACCGCCAGAAACTTAAGAAATACTGCGGAATCACAACCACCGCAAAGAACGCAAGGCTTGTGTGCGTAAATGTCTTTAAGAAAGCCTTCCCCTTTCCGGGATATTCACGCACATATATTCTGTAGTTGATTACGGATGCAAGAGATCCGATGATTGAAACAAGGCCCGCTGAGTCCAGTCCGTAAAGAAGACCGGTGAGATTCTCGGTAAAAGGCCAAAGAACAATCGCAGCCGGAACGTTGGATATAATCTGGGAAAGTCCGATGCTCCACCAGTACTCGTTTCCTGCCACTGAACCCTTTAAAAAGCCCGATATGGACGGGTTGGCCGCGATGGAAGACGAGAATACAAAGAAACAAAAAAACGTCAGCAGAAGAACATAATCGACTCTTCCGAAGAGTTTTCTGTCAAAGAACAATAATGTTACGGCAACGACTGCCACCGCAATATACCACCACTGAGTTCTTGAAACAATTACCCATATAATCAGGGCAAAAAGAACAAGACAGCAGATTCTGTTTTTTCTTCTGTCAGGACTCCACTTCTCTTCCGATTTACCCTCTCCGAAAGAAATAACCGTTTTTCTTTCCTTTCTGTAAAGCACAAGAATAAATACCGAGAGAAGACCTGCCGAGAATACACAGAGAGGCAGCATGTGCAACATGAAATTCCATGCACTGCTTCCTGATTTTCCGTAAAGGAATAAGTTTTGCGGACTTCCGAAAGGAGTCAAAAGCGATCCTCTTACGGCTGCAATATTCTGCATCGAAATAATCGGTAAAATGTATTTTTCCTTACCGCACATTCTGAAAAGAATAATCGTAAGAGGTACAAAAATGATAAGTGACACGTCGTTTGTGACGAACATCGAAGAAAAGAACACAGCAAAAACCAGGAAGAAAGAAAGTCCTGTCATTGTGGACATTTTACCGGCAAATCTGACCACCGGTGTGAATATGTTTTCTTTCTTAAATCCTTCGAGGACAAGAAGCATCATGAAAAGAGTGCCCAAAGTACGCCAGTCGATGTCGGAAAGTAAAGCCTTTGTCGGCGGCGTAATAAAAAGAGCCGCTGCTGCCGCAATAACAGATACGGTCAGCATGAGCTCTTTCTTTAAAAATTTAAATATGGTTTTTACAGGACTCATGAGTTATTTATTGTAATCTCCTATTTCAAAAGAACTTACACTCTTGAGTTCGAGACCCGTTGATGTTTTTCTGAGAATTACAACCTCAAGCTTATTGAGGTCGCCTTCTCTCTCACCGCGGGCAACGTATGCCGTATATGTTGCATCCTTTTCGAGGCTGCCCATATATGCAAGTGGATTCAGACTGCATTTTGTATATTCGACAGTCTTCGCATAAAAGTCAGCAGTTATTTCAGAAGGGAGATTGTCCTTTTTGTCGGAAATTTCCCATCCGCCTGCAGTCTGTGCACCAGTGCTCTTTCCGCTCACGTCAACAAAATCGAACTTTTCCGCGGAAATGATTTCTGTCTCGCCCTGAAGACCGCTGAACACAATTACGATATACATCGACACTTCGGAATCAGAAGCGGAAGAAACGCCCTTGCAGAGCAATGCGTAGTTCGTTCCGGCAACCACCTGAGAACCGAGATATGCTATCGGCGTATATGAAACGTCGTCCGGTTTTTCAACACTTTCAAAAGCTTTCATAACTTCATCGGGAACACCGACGCCGACAGCTCCTGAATAGTCCCAGTTTTCCATTGTAAGTTCATAGTCTTCTTCGTCACCGCATGCTGTAAAACAAACAAGCATCGATAAAGCAAGAAGCACTGCCAGTAATTTTTTCATAATAATTCTTTTAATCAGTATTTAGCTGCAATTGCTTCGAGCTCCGGAAGAACCTTTGCAAAAAGATCGGCATCTGCAGGGATAACAGGAAGTCTTGCCGGTCCTACAGGAGAAGTTGTCTTGTCAATAACCATCTTGAAGTTTCCCGGGAACTGACCGATTGAAACCATGAGCTTGCAGATTTTACCCCAGTCAGCCTGTGCCTCTTCAGCACCCTTAATGTCTCCTGCTTTGAATCTGTTGTAGATTGAAATAAATACCTTTGTGAATGCTCCTGAAGGAGCTGAGATTGAACCCTTTGATCCGTACTTAAGACCCTCTAAGCAAAGTGAATCTTCGCCAACGAGCATTGTAAAATCATCTCCTGTTACATCCATGTAACCCTTTGTGTTTTCCCATACTGCACAGCTGTCCTTTGCACCTGCAAGTCCTTCGTTCTTGTAAAGCTTTCCTACTGTCTCAGGATCAACATTGTTTCCTGAGTTTCCCGGAAGGTTGTAAACGAATACCGGAAGCGATGTCGAATTGATAACCGAAGCATAGTGTCTGTAGATAGCTTCCTGTGATAACTTCCAGTAGCAAGGTGTGATAACTGATACAGCTGCAACACCTGTGCCTTCAAGCATCTTTGTTGCTTTGATTGTATCTTCAGTTGTTATGAAACCTGTTCCGCCCAGTACCGGAACCCTTCCGTCAGCAGCTTCAACAGTTGCCTTGATGATGTCAACACGCTCTTCGATGCTGAGTGATGCTGCCTCTCCCATGCTTCCGCATGCGAATACGCCGCCCGCACCTGCTTCAATGTGCTTGTCTACGAGAGGCTTAATAGCCTTTAAGTCAATTGCGCCGTTTGCATCCATCGGCGTAGCCATTGCCGGAATAATACCTTTGATTTCCATAATTACATCTCCTGTAAAAAATATATAAAATTATTTATTATCGTTTTCACGAATATCCTTACGTTTGATCTTTCCTGAGATTGTCTTCGGAAGTTCGTCAACAAACTCCAAAATACGCGGATATTTATATGGTGCCGTTGTCTTTTTAACGTGGTTCTGAAGTTCCTTGCGGAGTTCCTGTGTCGGCTGCCACTGGCCGTTCTTAACAAGAACGACTGTTGCTTTTACAACCTGACCTCTCAGTGAGTCAGGAGCGGCTGTTACGGCACACTCAAGAACTGCCGGATGAGTCATAAGAGCACTCTCTACTTCAAAAGGTCCGATACGATAGCCGGAACATTTAATAACGTCATCCTTGCGTCCTTCGAACCAGATGTATCCGTCACTGTCTCTCCAGCCTGTGTCACCTGTGTCGTACATATCGTTATAGAAAGACTCGGCATTTGCTTCCGGATCCTTGTAATATTCTTTGAGAAGTCCGGCAGGTCTTGCCTTTGAAAGGTTCTTGATTACAATGCTTCCTACAACACCGTCCTCACATGTATTCCCGTCTTCATCTACGATGTCCAGGTCATACAAAGGAGACGGCTTTCCCGTTGAACCGGGCTTAATCGGATCCCATCCGAAGTTTGCCATGATAACCGGTGTCTCTGTCTGTCCGAATCCTTCATGGAGGCAATGTCCTGTTGCTTCTTTGAATCTGTAATATACCTCAGGGTTAAGAGGCTCACCTGCGATTGTGCAATGATGAATTTGTGTCCAGTCGCATGAAGACAAATCCTCTTTGATAAGGAATCTGTAAACCGTCGGAGGTGCGCAGAATGATGTGAGTTTAAGATGATTCATGGTTTTTAAGAGATGCTGGGCATCAAACTTGCCGTCCATGTCATATGCAACTTCTGCACATCCGCAAATCCAGTGTCCGTAAATCTTTGACCATGCGAACTTTGCCCATCCTGAGTCAGCCACAGTAAGGTGAAGTCCGTTGTTCTCCGCCTTGCTCCAGTAGTAGTTTGTGATGATATGTCCCAAAGGATAAGGATATGTATGTACAATCATCTTCGGCATTCCTGTTGTGCCGCTTGAGAAATACATAAGCATAAGATCATCATTATGAGTTCTCTGATCGTCTGTCGGTCTTTCAAATACGTCTGAGTATTCAACATATTCTTTTCTGAAATCAATGCAGCCTTCGGGAATGTTGTCGCCTACGATTGCAACAGTTTCAAGTGACGGGCATTCTGCCTTTGAGTCTAAAATATGACCCACAAGCTCAGGCTCGTCCACTGAAATAATCATTTTTACAGTGGCAGCGTTTACTCTGTAAACGATGTCCTTTTTCATAAGCTGGAATGTTGCCGGAATGCAGATTGCTCCAAGCTTATGAAGTGCGACGAACATAATCCAGCATTCAGGGCGCTGCTTTAAAATCTGCATAACTGTGTCGCCTTTTTTGATTCCCTTGGCACGCAGGAAGTTTGCAGCCCTGTTTGACATTTCTGAAATATCTTTGAATGTGTATGTCTTCTCCTGATCGTTTTCGCCGACCCAAACAAGAGCTCTTTTAGAAGGCTCTGTTCTTGCCCACTCGTCAACGATATCGAAACCGAAGTTGAAATCCTCCGGTACATTTATTTTGAAATTTTCCTTGAAATCTTCGTAACTGTCAAAATCTATTCTCGGTAAAAACTTTTCTAACATTATTTCAATTTTCTCCCGTCCCACTCGTTTATAACACATAAGAATTTAGCTTCGTCCGTAATTGCTTTCTGTCCGTGTCTGACTCGTGGGTCGAAATAGATGCAGTCGCCCTGGTTAAGCACGATTTCCTTGTTGTTAATAACAACTGCCATTGTGCCTTCCAGAACATAGTTGAATTCCTGGCCGCCGTGAGAAGTGCACTCTGTTTCTTCGTCGTCATCGTGCTTTTTAACTTCAACAATCATCGGCTCCATGTCTCTGTGAATGAAGTTTGTTGCAAGTGATGTAAATTTATATGACTCAGCTCTCTCAACATTCTCGCCCTTGCCCTGACGGATTACAGTGTAGCTTTCCATCTTAGGACCGTCACCCGTTAAAATGACTGTTGGATCCACGCCGAAAATACCGGCTACACCGTAAAGTGTACTGATCGGAATGTCGTCCTGTCCGTTTTCATACTGAAGATACAGTGACTCTGAAATACCGAGTGCTTCCGCAACCTCTGAAACATCCATTTCAAGGATTTCTCTGAGTTCTTTTATTCTTGCTGAAATCTGTAAAATCTGTTCATTCATCATAATAAATACCAAATCTTCAAATTAATATTATTAACAAAATATATTAGCACAAAGGCTCAAATGTAGCAATTGTTTTAAGCTTGAAAGCATTTATTTTATTGAGTCTGTCAATCTTTGCTTTCTTCTCCTCGTCATCGATTACACCCTCGCGGATATACTTGTCGAGCATTGCGTAAGTAAAGCCCAGGTTGTCCTCATCCGATTTGTTTGTAAGTCCGTCTGAAGGAACCTTTTCAATCAGGTTTTCAGGGAGCTTCAAAAGTCTTCCGATGGCCTTTACTTCCTGCACGGTTATTTTACCGAGGGGTGAAAAATCTCCTGCATCATCACCGTATCTTGTGGAATAGCCCACCCAGTTTTCCGAAAGGTTGCACGTGTTTGCAACACGTCCGTTATTACTCTGTGAAATTGCATATAGTGTTGACATACGGATTCTCGGAGCAAGATTGATTTTTGTCTGTCTTGTGATTTCCAGATCTTTCGGGAACTCCGCAAGAAGTCCGTCATATGCTTTTTGTATATTAATAATGAAATGTTTGATTCCGAGGTGTTCCACAAGCTGCTTTGAGCAGTCAATGTCAGGCTGTACTCCGTTCGGCATAAGCACGCCGATTACTCTGTCCACGCCGAGAGCCTCTACGCAGAGAGCTGCAACAACCGAGCTGTCCTTACCACCGGAAATTCCGATTACGGCATTACAACCTTTGCCGTTTTCTTCAAACCAGTCGCGAATCCATTTTACAATTTCATTTTTTGTTTTTTCTGCATCAAAAGTGTACATTTATTATCACTCCTTACCGCACAATTATATACCAACAGATTCGTATTTGACAAACCGACGCATCTATGCAATAATACCAACTTGCGACGAGGTGTAGCGCAGTTGGTAGCGCGCCAGTTTTGGGAACTGGATGCCGCAGGTTCGACCCCTGTCACCTCGACCAAAAAAGGAGCTTCAGACGAAGCTCCTTTTTTCATGTACGGACAGGAAATGCTGTGCTGCGGCCATTATCTGCTTTGCTTATTAACGGAATAATGGCCAAATCGATGTTTCAGGCAGTTTCCGCCATTATCTGCTTTGTTTTTCAACGGAATAATGGCTAAATCGATGTTTCAGGCGGTTTCCGCCATTATCCGCTTTGTTTTTTAACGGGATAATGGCTAAATCGATGTTTCAGGCGGTTTCCGCCATTATCCGCTTTGCTTTTCAACGGAATAATGGCTAAATCGATGTTTCAGGGATAGTCATTTAATGCCTTTTTTATAGTCTCTCTATTCCATAAATTAGATAATTCTTCAACACCAAATGCCTTTTGTAAATTTTGAATTGACCCATAGTACTTTATTGCGTAGTGTATTGACGGCAATTTGTTATATGCTCTGCCAAAATCAACTTTGTGTATGTTACCTTTTTTACTTATAAAAAATCGAACAGATTCATCAAAAGCCTCTTTGGTTATTTCTTTAGAGGTAAGAGAAGTTGCTGAACTTTTGTTTATATTATTGCAACATTCTTCTCTTGTTTCTCCCGCAAGGAATCTTTTGGCTTGTTCATCTAATACAAAATCTTATATCATCTTGTCGTTCTTTTTCAAATTGCATTCAGCACACAATATTTGACAATTGTCAGCGCTCGAGTTTCCGCCTTTCGCATAGGGTATTATATGATCAAAGTGGCATTCCGAAATTGACATAAGTTTTTTTCACATATCTCGCAAACTATATTGCCATTGTTCTTTTCTAAGCTGTTCCTTATAACACTCAGTTTGATTGAATCAGAAAAGTTTCTCGTTCCCATTTTTGCTCCATCTTTTATATCTAGTTCTATTTTATTGGTTTTATTTCAAACTCTATATTTACCGGCAAAACACATCCGCCTGAAGAACCTCCGCCAAGTGATTTTCCACTTGAAAAAGCCATTGATATACCTATTATCAAAAGAATAATACCCAACAAAATCATAAAAGCTTTAAGACATCCGCTGTTTTCACTGCTGCCTGATTCTTCATCGTTTTCGTCATTGCCTTGGATATTTTGGGGTTCAGGGTCTTTATTGTTGTCAGTGTTTTCAGCATTTTGACTATTGTCATATGTGCGTGGGTTATTATTTATTGGCTGATTATTTACAATTGGTCTAGGCGGTAATCTATTTGGCAACACATTGTTTTTCGGAACAACATTCTGCATATATGGATTCACCGGAGTAGTATATGGTTGCTGAAGAGGTCTCGAATTAATAGAGCAGGGTGCTTGTGAGTGCGCGTGCTGTGGCAGAGGAACTTTTTTCTGATTTCCCTCACCTTTTATACTACCATTCATCGGACCATTGTTTTTGTTGCAATTATCATTCACTTTTTCTACCTACCTATTTTTGATAATTATAATTATAGTAAATTTTTTTAGATTTTGAAAGCAAAAAGAGAATCCTCACGGATTCTCTTTCATTACGCTTGTATTCTTCTTCGTATCAGTCATTTGAACTTGAGCCTGAGCATTTAGCTTTAATCTTCTGAAGATCATTGTCGTCAAGAATCTTTCTTGCGATGGCCTCACTGGTCTTTCCGCAGCCGTTCTTCTTTTTGTTGAATTTTACATATCTGATTGCAAGATAAATTGAAACAACAATTTCAATTACGTCACATACCGCAATAAGTGCAACAACGATTATGATGGCAACCTTGAGTGCCTCAGTGTTCTTGTCCCAATTTTTAAACAATAATGAAATATCGTCGTAGTTCATATTGTTCTCCCTCTTTTTTATCATCAACAGTTCTACCCTATTTTTGTCTTTTGACAATAATCATATGTGTGGTAGAATTTCACAAAACAAAAAATCATGGTGGTAAAATTATGAAAGACTTAACTTTTACCGATGTTCGCTGCCTCAAGGGCGACAGTTCATTTCTCATAGATGACGGAAAAACTTCAATACTATATGATACGGGCTTTGGTTTTACAGGTGACAGTGTTGCCGAAAATATCAAAAAGGTTTTGGGAGACAGATCACTGGACTATATTTTCCTCACGCATTCTCATTACGATCATGCCCTGGGAACACCGTACATTTTAAGACATTATCCGAGCGCCAAGGTGGTTGCGGGAATTTACGCAGACAGCATTTTCAAACGCGAAGGTGCAAAGAAAATCATGGCAAAGCTCGACCGTGAATATGCTGAAGAATGCGGCATGGCAGATTATGAATTCTTAGGCGACGAACTTAAAGTGGACATCACCGTTGATGACGGCGACATAATAAACGCAGGTGACATGAAATTCGAAGTCGTGAATCTTCCGGGACATACAACCTGCTCCGTCGGTTTCTTCTGCCGCGAAAAAGGACTTCTGCTTTCATCAGAAACTCTCGGTGTTTACGACGGTAAAAAATTCATCATGCCTTCATTTTTGAAAAGTTACAGGCAAACACTCGAATCAATTGACAAAGCCCGGAAACTTGATGTCAAAAACATTGTCATGGCTCACTACGGACTTCTCGATGAAAATCAGTCAGAGTATTTTCTCACACACATGAAAGAAGCTTCGGAAAATTATGCTGCCTGGCTTCTTGAACGCCTTAAGAAGGGCATGACACCCGAAGAAATCATCAAAGAATTCAAAGATAACTTCTGGCACGGTTATCTCAAAGAGATTTATCCTGAGGCTGCTCTTAATTTGAATGCTTCAATCATGATAGAACTGATCAGAAAAGAACTAATGGAGGATGCAGACTGATATGGAACTTTTCATCAAAATTCTTGTTTGTCTTTTTGCAGGTGCAGGTGCGGGAATCGGCACCGGTTTTGCAGGCATGAGTGCGGCCGCCGTAATCGGTCCCATGCTTATTACTTTTCTCGGCATGCCGGCATACCAGGCAATAGGCATCGGCCTTGCAAGCGATGTTCTCGCAAGTGCGGTAAGTGCATACACCTATGGTAAAAACAAAAATCTTGATGTAAAATCCAGTCTCCCTCTTATCATTTCGGTACTTGTGATGACAGCCATCGGAAGCTGGGTTGCAAGCTTTTTACCGGACACTGCCATGGGCAACACAACTCAGATTGCCCTGCTCATATTAGGCATCAGATTTATCGTAAAACCAGTCATGAAAACAAAGGAACATCTCGCGGAGACACCGAAAAAGCAGCGAATCATCAAAGCAGTCATCGGCGGCATTATCGTAGGTTCAATCTGCGGTACAATCGGTGCCGGCGGCGGAATGATGCTCCTCTTCGTTCTCACTACATTTTTAGGCTACAGTCTTCATATGGCTGTCGGTACAAGCGTGTTCATAATGACCTTCATTTCTTTTACCGGCTCGGCCAGTCATTTCTTAGTCAGCGGAATGCCGGACATATTGACACTTGTGCTCTGCATCGCATTTACTTTCATTTTTGCGCGTATCGCGTCCGTGATTGCGAATAAGGCCCCTGCAAAAACTCTCAACAGAGTTGTGGGTGTTGTAATGATTGTCACATCTGCTGTTATCCTTGCGGTAAATTATCTTGTTTGATTTCCTTTGCCGCAGCCATTATTTTTATTTAAAACAGCCTGAATAATGAAAGCAATGGCTGAGCGATGCTTTCTTTTCTTGTTTACCGCCTCAAAACTATGTTAATATATATGTATAGTATTCGTAAAAAATGAGAGGTGTATTATGAAGACCAAAGCTTTTAAGCCTGCACTTATTTTGTGCATTCTTCTCGCAGTTGTTTTCACATGTATGGCAATTGCGGCAAACATCCAGTCAAACGGCGGAAACGTCGAGGTCACAACAGGCTGCTTTGAAATTGACAAAGTCATTGCCGATGAGACTTTGAAATATTCCGACGATATGACTTGGTTCTCAAATGACAACGCTCCTTCAGGAAATATTGCATATAAGCTGTATGTTCCGAAGGGTGTCGACAAGGATCACAAGGCACCTGCCGTTCTTCTCCTTCACGGATATCAGAATGACAAAGAAACTAACGCAGCCTACGCCATTGAACTTTCAAGACGCGGCTATGTTGTAATGTCAATCGACGAGTACGGCCATGGTTCAACAGACGTTTCAATGATTGAAAGAGGTTACGTAAATCACAAGGTAACAGTAAACTACGGTATGGACACAGAAGGTTCAAGTTATCTTGAAATCGGCGGCCAGACAAGATACAAGGTTCTGATGAACTTCTCAAATCTTTCATTCTTCAACGACCACTATTCAAAAGACGATGACGGCAACAGCATAAAGGACAGCTCAATGGGCGGTATTTATGCTTATGCATATCTCGCATCAATGGATATGGTTGATGACACAAATATCGGTGTTACCGGACATTCAATGGGTACCTGGGCAACATGGACAGTTGCAGCAGCTTATTCAGGCGCGGTAAATGCAACCGGTGATGATATTTCACCTAAGGCTGTTATTTTACAGTGCGGCGAATTATTCACTGCTCCGGCAATAAGCGAAAGAAACATTAAGTTCAACAATGTGCTTCTTCTCACTGCGAAATATGATGAATTTAACTATTTCAGAGATTACTCACCGAAGACAGTTGATGATTCGATAATTAATAATGAGCAGTCAAGGGAGTTCTTAAAAATAAAAACTCCTCTGTCATTGTCATCATCAAGCATCCCCACTGAACAAACATTTGAATGGAATAAGATTTACGGCAACTTTGCTGACGGTACTGCCCGCGAGCGTGCTTTGATTGTCACAAACCACAGACTCACAACTCACGATTCAGATGCAATCGCCACTGCACTCGATTGGTTCAACGCTGCATTAGGCGGACACCCGACAGAACTCAATCCATACGACCAGGTATTCATGGTTAAAGAAGTTCTTGTTCTCATTGCAGCTCTTGCGGCAATCGGTTCAATGCTTCCTCTCATGCACCTGCTTCTCATGATTCCGTGCTTCAGCGATCTTAAGCAGGCACTTCCGGACAGACCCTACAGAATCAAGAAAGGCGGCAAGCTTGCAAAGAACATTATCATCACAATGCTCATTGCAGCGATTACATATCCTTTCTTAACACAGTTAGGACACGGCTTGTTCCCTCTTCCGGACACAAGCATATTCCGTATGACAATCGGAAACGGATTCCTTGTCTGGTATCTGATTCTCATTTTCATCATGCTCGGTACAACAATCATCCCGTTTATCAAGTCAAAGAAAAAAGACAATCCGATGGACTACATTGATCTGGGTATGGCAAGAGAAAATCATGCCGCAAAGTTTGACTGGGTAATGCTTGTAAAATCACTTGTCGTTGCAGCGATTATGGTCGGCTTTATGTACGGTCTCCTTGCAATCTGCGTTGCAGCCTTCCAGCTCGACTTCAGATTCATCTGGCCTTTCTTCAGACTCTTCAGCGGAGAAAGATTCCTGCAGTTCCTTGTTTACTTCCCTGTCTTTGCAGTTTTCTTCATTCTCAATAACTCAAAGATCTTTGCTCAGACTCGTCAGGAAGGCAGCGGTAAAAACGGCATTAAGAATGTTCTTTCCTGCTGGTGGAAGAACGCTCTTATGATGGTGGGCGGAATTCTTCTCCTCTGCTTACTTGAATATATTCCGTTCTTCATGGGCGCAGGACCGGGTGCTGACCTTCTCTTCTCACAAACATTCGGCGGACCGTTCATGTCACTTATGATTGTTTTTGTACCGCAGGTACTTGTATTCTCAGTGCTTTGCAATCACATCGTAAGAAAGACAAACAACGTCTTCCTTTCAGGTATCACAGTTGCAATGCTTGCCTGCTGGATTGTTACAGGCGGAAGCGCAATACTGTAAAAATATTTGATAACAAAAAGAATGGCCGCACCCCGGGGTGCGGCCTTCGTATATCGTCTGCCCGTCGCAAGGACGGGCTTTTATTTATTTTTCAATCAGCAAACCATAGTCGCCGTCATCTCTTTTATATACGACTGCTGTCACATCACTGTCGTCTGCATTTTTGAACATATAGAACTTATGTCCTAACATATTCATATTGAGAATCGCTTCCTGTACGCCCATGGGTTTCAATTCATAGGTCTTTGTTTTTACAACAGAATACTCATCCGGCTCCGCTTCGAAATCTTCAGGAACAGGCTCCTCGGGAACTTCACGAATGTTTCTTGAGAGCTTCGTCTTAATCTTTCTGATCTGACGCTCCATAATATCAATACCCTTATCAAGCGCATTTATAATACCGTCTGAATCAGCCACTTCCGCACGAAGTGTGTGTCCGAGATACGGCAGAGTCAGTTCGACCTTTTCCATCAGCTTCTTTTGGTCAGTCAGACGAACCACAAAAACAGTGTCGTCATTTTCGCTAAAATAGCGATCAAGCCTTTTGTGCAGCTTGCTCTCGATGTTCTCAAGAGTTTTGTCCGAAACTTTGAAATTTTTAGTGTTAAAACGTACCAACATACTTTTAACCCTCCCGTATTAAATTATTCGGTTTCCCTGGTTATATTATACCATCATTTTTTCATTTTGGCGAAAAAAGCGGCCGCCAAAAGCGACCGCTTAAATAAAGCTCCGAATCTATTCATAACCTTGTTCAATTGCCTCTGCCAGTATTTCTTCTTCAAACTTATCACGAATCTCCTGTGGCGTCCTGTTAGACCAAACATAGTATTCATCTCTCGGCATAGCATATTCCAAAACAAACCATATATCCGGGTCTTTCTCTTTCCTCGGATTTCCGACTTTTTCCATATACTCGTCAAGTGAGGCATATTTTTTTCCGGTTTCCATATCTGTTACTTCAGGCGGAATATCCTTAGCGTTTGGGTCGGGCACATAGTCTGGATTGGGAATAAGACTTACAGCATTTACAAGTCTTTCTCCCGGTTCTTGGCTCGCACATGGTTCACTTTTCTTCATTTCGTCTGCATTCGCATAAACTCCAAAGACAGCGACAAGACTTATTGTAATCAAGATAAACATTAACAATAATCTTTTCATAATTTACTCCTTGTCTATTAAATCAATTTAATTGACCCCTACCTGTCAATTACAGTGTGCCATAATTGTCATACATATGCAACCCACACCCTGTCCGCATATGTTTCTTCATAAAAACTCACAGCATCTGATTTAAGTTTACTTTCCTTTAAATTTCACACACATTGTGTGTAATTTTCGGTAAAAAGTGTGTGTTTTTCCGGATTGCCCCTCACTGCAAGCAATAATCAAGTATGAAAAAAGCGGCCGCCAAAAGCGACCGCTTAATCAGTTTTATGAATTTATCTTTTGAAATTATTCAGCGTCTTCAGCTTTGTTCTTTCTTGATTTTCCAACAACAAGGTTAACAATGATACCAAGGATAAGAGCACAAGCAACTTCAGTGATTGTTACTGAACCGAAGTTTAAGCACATTCCGCCGATACCTGCAATAAGGATAACTGATACTGTGAAGAGGTTTGCGTTGTCGTTAAGGTCAACACCCTGAATCATCTTAAGACCTGATACAGCGATGAAACCGTAAAGAGTTAAGCAAACACCACCCATTACAGGAGCCGGGATTGTTGAAAGGAATGTAGCGAAAGGAGCTATGAATGAAAGCACCATGCAAAGAATTGCAGCAGTAAGAATACTTATAACTGAAGCGTTCTTTGTGATAGCTACACAACCAACTGACTCGCCGTATGTTGTGTTAGGGCAACCACCGAAGAAAGCACCTGCCATTGATCCGATACCGTCACCAAGAAGTGTTCTGTGGAGACCGGGCTCTTCAAGAAGATCCTGCTCGATAACTGATGAAAGGTTCTTGTGGTCAGCAATGTGCTCAGCAAATACTACGAATGCTACAGGAGCGTAAGCAACTGCGATTGTTGCAATGTATGACGGTGTGATTTCTTTAACACCCTTGAAAGCTTCAACGAATGTGAAAGAAGGATACCATGACATTTCCTGGAACTTTGTAAAGTCAATAAGCGGGCATACACCTGTTACTGTAAGGATTGTTGCTACGATGTAACCTGCTGCGATACCGATGATGAAAGGAATAAGCTTCGTCATCTTCTTGCCGTATACTGAGCAAAGGATTACTGTGCAAAGAGTTACGAGAGCTACGAGAAGGCTCCAGCCTGCTTTAGCTGTCATACCATCGGCAAATGCCTCGCCGCCGAACATATCGCCAACAGCATTTCCTGCAAGTGAAAGTCCGATGATTGCTACTGTGGGTCCGATAACAACTGCAGGCATGAGTTTGTTAATCCATTTAACACCTGCAAACTTAACAATGATTGCGATTACTACATATACAAGTCCTGCGCAGATTGCACCGATGATGATACCTGCATATCCTGCTGCAGCTGAAGCTGCTCCGCCGAATGCTGCAAACATTGAACCGATGAATGCGAATGAAGAACCAAGGAATACAGGGCTCTTGAACTTTGTGAAGAGTAAGTAAACGATTGTACCAACACCGGCACCGAAGAGAGCTGCTGAAGCTGACATGCCGTTACCGATAATTGCAGGAACTGCAATTGTTGCTGCCATAATGGCAAGCACCTGCTGGAAAGCAAAGATTAATGTCTTTCCGAAGCCTGGCTTGTCTTTTACGCCATAAATTAATTTCATTTTTCTTTCCTCCATAAAAATTTAAACAATTTAATTTTTTAATCGAAGCAGCGCTTCGTATTAACCTTCGTAAAGCTCCACAGACTTTGAATCTTCAAAAGGTTCAATGCGAACCATGATTCTTTCGGTCTTGGAAGTCGGGATGTTTTTACCGACATAATCGCCTCTTATGGGAAGCTCCCTGTGACCTCTGTCAACAAGCACGGCAAGCTGAATCATATCCGGTCTGCCCTGTGCTATAACCGCTTCCATTGCAGCTCTTGCCGTTCTTCCCGTATAAAGCACGTCATCCACCAATATGATTTTTTTACCGCTTACATCAAAAGGAAGTTTTGAGTCCCGGATTACCGGTTCTGCTTTTTCAAGTTTTAAATCATCCCTGTAAAATGTAATATCCAAAACTCCGGTGGGTACGTCCGCGCCTTCAATCTGCTTTATGTTTGCAGCTATTATTTCAGAAAGCGGAACACCTCTGCGTTTGATTCCCACGATGCAAATATCCTTCGCACCGTTGTTCTTCTCCAATATTTCATGAGATATTCTTTTCAGCGCTCTCTCCACTGCCATCTCATCCATTATTGTCGCTTTATGTGTTGCCATTTCTTTCTCTTTTCCAAAAAAATAAGCTGCGCGAAATGCGCAGCCGTAATACACGAGTTTGGTGCAATACCTTGCCGGCATCTCTGTACCGTAATTAAAGGAATCGTCTTTAGTAGATATTTAACTGGGTGAATGATACCATATTTGGTGTTTAGTGTAAATACCCGCACATAAGAATTTTTGAAAATCCGGAGCCTGTTTATCTTGTATTAAATATTCCTATATAGTAAAATAGACGCAAAGAAAAGAGGTATACGAAAATGGATAATATCACTGTTTTAAATCACCCGCTTATCATGCACAAAATCTCACTTTTAAGAGATAAGAACACAAGTTCAAAGCAGTTCAGAGAACTTATCGAAGAAATCGGTATGCTCATGGGATTCGAAGCACTTCGTGATCTTCCCGTTGAAATGAGAGAAATCGAAACTCCGATTTCAAAGACAGTTCAGCCTGTACTTGCAGGTAAAAAGCTTGCAATCGTTCCGATTCTCCGTGCAGGTTTAGGTATGGTATCCGGCGTTCAGGCACTTGTACCGGCAGCAAGAGTCGGTCACATCGGTATGTACAGAGACGAAGAAACTCTCGAACCACACGAATATTTCTGCAAACTTCCTCCGGATGTTGCAAACAGACTTATCGTTGTAGTTGACCCGATGCTCGCAACAGGCGGAAGCGCAGTAGACGCTATCAACCTTTTAAAGGCAAGAGGCTGCAAGAACATTAAGTTCATGGCTATTATTGCTGCGCCTGAGGGAATCAGGAAAGTAACAGAAGCTCACCCCGATGTTCACTTCTACATCGGTTGCCAGGATGAAAAGTTAAATGAAAACGGCTACATCATACCCGGTCTCGGCGATGCAGGCGACAGAATTTTCGGAACAAAATAAATTTATTTATATCAAAGAGCTGTTCTCACCCAGGGCGGCTCTCTGTTTTTAGGAGGAAATATGAAACAAGCAATTATGACAAGCCCCGGCGTTATCGAGTATAACGAAGTTCCGGTACCGGCAGTCGGTGACGATCAGATTAAAGTAAGAATGAAAAGAATCGGTGTTTGCGGTTCTGACATTCACGTAAACCACGGTAAACACCCTTATACATCATATCCGGTAGTACAGGGTCACGAGGTTTCAGCACAGGTTGTTGAAATCGGTAAAAACGTAACTAACGTTAAGGTCGGCGATAAGGTTACAATTCAGCCTCAGGTTGTTTGCGGTAAGTGCTATCCCTGCACACACGGCATGTACAACGACTGTGAAGTTCTCAAGGTTATGGGCTTCCAGACAACAGGTATGGCAAGTGACTACTTCGTAGTCGATGCCAAGAAGGCTCTTGCTCTTCCGGAGGACATGAGCTGGGATCACGGCGCAATGATTGAGCCTCTTGCAGTTGCAGTTCATGCAGTTCGTCGTTTCGGCGATGTAAACGGCAAGACAGCCCTCGTTCTCGGCGGCGGACCAATCGGTAACTTAGTTGCTCAGACACTTAAGGCAATGGGTGCAACAAAGGTTATGATTTCAGAGCTTTCAGCATACAGACTTGAGACAGCTGAAAAGTGCGGAATCAAAACAGTTAACCCTTCAAAGGAAAATCTCCGCGATGCAATCATCAGCTACTTCGGAAAAGACGGCGCTGACGTAATTTTCGAATGTATCGGTATCAACCCCACAATGGATCAGGCAATCACATATGCACGTAAAGGCAGCGACATCGTTGTTGTAGGTGTATTCGGTGACCTGGGTACAATCAACATGGGCTTCATTCAGGACCACGAGCTTCGTCTCATCGGTACTGCAATGTATCGCGAAGAAGATTACATCAAAGCAATCGAACTCGTAGGCGAAGGCAAGATTGCATTTGACCCGCTCATCACTCACCATTTCTCATTTGATGAGTACAAGAAAGCTTATGACGTCATTGACGAAGAAAAAGACAAGGCAATGAAAGTTATCATCATCATGGATGAAAATGATTAATATTCGGAGGAAAAATAAATGAAAGACTTTAATTATTTTGCACCAACTGAAATAGTATTCGGATGCGGCGTTTTAAAGGAAGCAGGCGCTCAGACAGCTCGTTTCGGTAAAAAGGCCATCATCGTAACAGACAACAGACTCCCGGGCTTCGGCGACGGTTTCAAGAGACTCTGCGACTCTCTCGAGGCAGCAGGTGTTTCTTATGTTCACTTTGACGGCGTTATTCCTAACCCTACAACAGATGTTGTAACCGCAGGTGCCAACATGGCAAAAGAATTCGGCGCTGAAGTTGCAATCGGTATGGGCGGCGGTTCATCAATGGACACAGCTAAGGCAATTGCAGTAGAGGCAACTCACGAAGGCAGCGCTTGGAACTACCTTCACTACACAGCAGGTCCGACAGAGAAGACTCTTCCTATCATCGCTATTTCAACAACAGCAGGAACAGGTTCTCAGACAACTCCTTGTGCAGTTATCACAAATACAGAAAAGCTTGACAAGTCAGCTATCTGGCACAAGAACATTTTCCCGAGAGTTGCAATCGTAGATCCTGAACTTACAGCTACAATGCCCGCATCTGTAACAGCACAGACAGGTTTTGATGCTTTCTGCCACAACTTCGAAGCATATCTTTCAGTTAACACAAATCCTCTCGTAGAGGCTATGGCTATCGATGCAATCGAGAGAATCGCAGTTAACCTTCCTAAGGTTCTCGAAGACGGAAGAGACATGGAAGCAAGATCAGAAATGGCTTGGGCTGACACACTTGGCGGTCTTACAAATGCTTCGGCAGGCGTAACACTTCCTCACGGTCTCGGCATGCAGGTTGGCGGACATTGCCCGCATGTTACACATGGTCAGGCCCTCGCAGCCATCTACCCTGCATTCACAAGATATACTTATGAATCAGCAAAAGAGAAATTCGACAAAGTAGGAGCAATCTTCGATCCTTCTGTTGATGCATGCACTGCAATCGACAACTTCTTAAAGAAGATTAACCTCTTCATCGATTTCAAATCACTCAATGTAACAAAAGAAGATCTCCGTGCAATCGCTGACTGCGGTCAGGTTCTCGGCGACTACAAGAACAACCCGAAGGTTGCAACAATCGAAGAAATGTATGACATTCTTCTCGACTGCTACGAGAGATAATTTTTACAGAAATTCGAATGGAAGAAAAGATTTACACAATACCCGTAACAGATGCCTTTTCAGAGGATGGTGAGTGTCCTCTCTGCTCTCTTCACAACAGATTTGAAGAGGACAACATAGGATACTTCTTAGGCCCTGCGCTTATGCAGCCTGAGAACAGAATCCAAACCAATGACAAAGGCTTCTGCCAAAGGCATTTCACCATGCTCCTTGAATCAAAAGGCAATCGCCTGGGACTTGGTCTTACTATTGAAACTTATCTGGAAACTCAGCTTTCGAGAATCGATCAGCTTTCCCGAAAGCCTGAGGATCTGGTTAAGTATTTAAAAGCCCACGAGCACGACTGTTGTATGTGCGAAAAGCTGGATTACACGATGGACAGATATGTCGAAGTGATTTTACAGAGATGGGCATCTGACGAAGATTTCAGAAACAAATTCAATTCATGCAAAGGCTTCTGTATGCATCACTTTATGATGCTTTTAAACGGCGCCTCAAATTATCTCGGTCGCTCTGTCAGAAAAGAATTCGCGGCTGCTCTCATCAATCTTGAAAAAAAAGAGCTTTTGCGCACCAAGGAAGATATAGACTGGTTTACGAAAAAGTTCGATTACAGATATAAAGACGAAGACTGGAAGAGCTCAAAAGACGCTTTGGAAAGAAGTGTCGGTAAAATCACCGGCTTCGAGAAAGAAAACTGATGTATATTTATGCTCTGGTAGGCCCCAGCGGTACCGGTAAAAGTCACCGTGCCCTGGGAGTCGCAAAGGAACGCAAAATCAAATATATCATTGACGACGGTCTGCTCATCGGAGGCGGTGCGATTGTTGCGGGAAAATCCGCGAAGAAAGAACCGACAAAGCTTGCATCCGTTCGCGCTGCGGTTTTTACGGATGATGACCATGCCTTCGAGGTTTCACAGGCACTCCGAAGGGATCCTGACGAAAAGCTTCTCATTCTGGGTACATCAGACAACATGGTAAATAAGATAGCAACAAGACTGGGATTTGGCGGAATTGACGAATACATTCGTATCGAAGACATATCCACCCCCGGTGAAATACAGCAGGCTCTCAATACCAGAAGGAGTCAGGGAAAACATGTAATACCCGTCCCTTCCTTTGAATTAAAGAAAGATTTCTCCGGCTTTATGCTGGATCCCCTCAACATGCTGAAGAAGTCGAACAAGAAAGATTTCTCGGCTTTCGGTGACAAGTCTGTGGTAAGACCCACATTCAGCTATCTGGGATCTTATTCAATATCTGACTATACCCTCTATTGTCTCGCAAATTATGTGTGCGAAAAAAATCCTGCAGTCAGCAAAATTTCACGCTTCCGTGCGGAGCAGTACGGCAACGGAATAAGAATCGATGCTGACCTTGTTATGATATACGGATATCCTATTCCCGAGGTGTTTGCGGTTTTGAAAAAGGCTATTGCCGACGAAATCGAAAAGTGGACCACACTCAACATAGATTCCGTTGTTTTGACTGCAAAAAGCCTTGTTTTGAGCTGATTTCGGTCTTTTATTTTTTCACCTGACTGAATATATAGTTATATCTTCCGTACGGAGCAGTGTCACCTGCTGAATAGAGCTGCATAATGTCGCCTGTGAATTTAACACGGCTGTCGAACCACTTGAACTGGAGGTCCAGGAGCTCAGTCTTTGAAATGTTAATCATTGATTTCGGCACTTCGATCATAAGCTTGTTTCCTTCAAGCTTAATATTAACGGTACCGATGTCTTCCCAGTTCCATCCGCCTTTTGATTTTGATAATGTTGCGGTTGTGTCTGTCAAAGTATTAAGCACGATTTTGTAATCATAGCCTTCCCATGTAAGACCGCTTGTGCTTGTGCCTTTTGATCTTAAGAAAAGCATAACCGGAACCTTTGCTGTCATTCTCTGATAATCGGCAACTGTCTCGGCATAGAAATATATGCTGTTGTTGTCGTGACAAACCTTCATGGTTTTAAAGTCATTTCTGCCTGAAGTATCAGAATAGGATGTGCCGAAGCCTACTGCCGCACGCACACCGGTTTCACCTGTAAAATCAGTATACACGGCAGGAACATTATCCCACTGGTCAAACTCATCATTTATGAAGATTGTTTTCTTTTTACCGACATTTACTCTGCTTTCAGCTGACTTGAACTGCTTTATGTAGTTTGCTGTCTGCATAAGATAGTTGTCTTTGAGAACGCCGTCCATCGGCTCAATATCACGGCTTGCATTGGGATCTGCGCAGTCACAGAAACGAATCGGCACGTTTGTCTGTGGTTCAAGTCTTCCTGCCACCCATTCGTTAAATCCGGTAATGAAAATATTGCTTACGTTCTTTGAAAGGGCAAAGTTCCATGTGTTCTGGTAGTTAATGCCCTGAAGCATACCCTGCTCTTTTGTGAGTCCCGCAGCAGCATAGCCGTAGCTTCGAACTCTGTCGTTATATCCGTACCATGCACTTGCCGAGAAAAGACATGTCTGGTTGTGCTGGGCCGGTGACACGCTTGTTACGGTCTTTCCTGCTGCAAGTGTGTAAATTGCGGACGATGTGTTCCAACGGGAGAATTCCATCCACGGGAATCCGTTTGTCACAAGGCCCGTGTTAGGCCACTGAGGTGCTCTGAAATAGAAAAAGTTCTTGATTGTGGTATTTGTGGTTTTGCCTATAATGAGAGGCTTGTTGTTAATCTTATACCAAATGTCGCTGTATTCAGGATGTGCCATGTATACATCGTTGTATAAATGCTCCACCGTAGCTTCTGAATCTGTGTTTGTGTAATATGCAATCTTCGGAACATCGTAGCCCTGGTCATGGTACTCCTTTAGCAAACTCATCATATAAAGACACTGTCCGTCATATGTGAAGCCGTTTGTTGCATCAATTACGATATAGTCGATTCCGGTTGCGGTAAGCATTTCAACATGCTTTCTGATTACCCAAACGTCACCGCCTCTGTAATATCCGAATACGGGCTTGCCCCAGAAGTGCTGGTAGTTCTGCATTCCGCCGCCTGCCGCAAGCCATGCTGATTCACTCGTTATTGCGTCGGGGTTGTTCTGAACAATCAGGTTATTGTCATATGCTATGTTGTATGGGCCGTGATTTCCCTGTGCAAAGAAATAGAAAATGCCGACTTCTTTTGAAGAATTTCCGCTTGTTGTCTGCGTGTCGTAAAGCTGTTCTCTTCCGAGGTCGTCAATACCGCCGTATGCTCCTGTATCAGCGGAATACGGACCGGTATACTCATTTGTTCTTACCGGTAAAATATCCATCTCACTGTAAAGGTCACGCATGCCTGAGAAGTATTGTCTTATCTTCATATAGTCAACAGTTGAAAGCTTGCCGTCTCTTGAGACATCGGCAGCTTCGAGAGCCCAGGCGCTGAGCGTCTTCGTTCCTGCAAACGCACTTTTAATTGATACATAGTCTGTCGATGTGACTGAGCCGTCTCCGTTTACATCACCGTCAATTATTACCGTATAAGTGCCTGCAGATGTTGTTACTGTGTCACCGGATTTAAGCTTTGATGATGTTACGGCACCTGTCGCACCGGAAATCAAATTCGATTTAAGCTGCGTTCCGGTTGAGCTTAAGGGAACGTCTTTAATATATGAGCCTTTTACGGATAAATGGCTTGTCGAAAGAAGCGGACTTGCCGCAGAAACAGAAAGTGTCGCAATAAGCGAAACTGCCATTATTGCCAATGCTGTTATTACGAATCTTTTTTTCATGACTTATTTTTTAACCTGACTGAAAATATATGTATAGCGTCCGTATGGCGCTGCATCACCGTTTGTATAACACTCCATAATATCGCCGTTCATGGATGTATTATCTGTCCACTTGAATTGTATATCCACAAGTTCTTTTTTGTCAATTCCGAGGGACTCCTTTTTAACGGCAATCATCATCTTGTTTCCTTCAATTTTGTACTGTACTTCACAAACAGTTTCCCAGTTGTATCCGCCCTTTGATTTTTCAAGAAGCATTTTACCGTTATTCTGATTTTCTCTGTTTACGGCGTAGTCAAAGCCTTCCCAACTGTCTTCTTTTACAGTGTCAGAGCCCTTTGATCTTAAATACAGATTCATGAAGCTCTTTGAGCTAAGGCCTTTTATGTCTTCGGCAGTTTCAACATAAAAATATATGTTTTCTCTGTCCATGCAGACCTTTGCTGAAACGATGTCATTGCGTGCAGTCTGGTTAAGATATCTTTCGCCGAAGCCGTCACAAAGTCTGTCGATTGCATCTCCCTTGAAGTCAGAATACTTTGCAGTTACATTGTCCCACTGTGCAAAGTCTCCGTTTATGTCAATTGTCGTTAACTTGCCTGTGTCAACTCTTGCATCAGCCTTCTTGAATTTCTTAATGTAGTTGGCTGTCTGCATAAGATAATTGTCTTTCAGAATTCCGTCCATGGGTTCAATGTCGCGGCTTGTGTCCGGGTCTGCGCAGTCAACGAATGATATCGGAGAATATGTCCAATAGTGAGGCTCCATTCTTCCTGCAACCCACTCGTTAAAACCTGTAATGAAAACATTTTCAACGTCCTGTGAAATCGCGTAATCCCATGATACAGAATAGTTTGTTCCCGCAAGCATTCCCTCTTCTTTGGTTAACCCTGCTGCTTCGTGTCCGTAACTTCTTGATCTGTCATTATATCCGTACCACGCGGTTGCAGAGAATTCGCAGGTCTGGTTATGTTGCGCAGGAGACACACTCATCATTGACTGCGTGGATGAAAGATTATATACAGATGTGGGTTCGCACCAACGTGTGAATTCCATCCACGGGAATCCGCTTCCGTTTAGTGCCGCATTCGGCCACTGGGGTAATCTGTAATAGAAATATCCCTGAGGAACGTTTACTGTTGCTTCCTCTCCGATAATCAACGGTTTTCCGTCAACCTTGTAGAACAGTTCATCATAAACTCTTCCGTATCTTGCATAGATATTAGAATAAATCTGCATAACTGTCGCAGCGGAATTCGTGTTTGTATAGTATGCCACCTTCGGCACGTCAATTCCCTGCTTCTTGTATTCCTTGAGAATTTTGAAAAGTTCTACGGATTGTTCTGCATAAATGAACCCGTTTGTTGCGTCGATAATGATGTAGTCCACGCCTGTTGCCACAAGCATCTCCACCTGTTTTCTCATTACCCAGGTGTCATTTGATGTGTAGTATCCGAATATGGGTTTTCCCCAGAAATGCTGGAGTCCGATGGGACCGCCGCCGGCTGCAAGCCAGTCAGCATCGCTTCGTGTCGCATTTGGATTATTCAGGACAATCAGGTTGTTGTCATACGCTTTGAGGGTTGAGCCATGCTGCCCCTGCGCCATGAAGTAGAAAACTCCGACCTCTTTTTCCGCTGATGAGCCTGACTGCGTGTCGTAAAGAAGTTCTCTGCCCAGGTCATCCACGCCACCGAAGGTTCCGTTCTCTTCAGAGAAAGGACCCGTATAAAGTCTTTCTGAATCTACAGGATAAATATTCATTCCCTCATACAGATTATATCTTCCCGCAAAATACTGTTTAACTCTTAAGTAGTCAACGCTTCCTATTTTACCGTCATATG
>CAMFNB010000016.1 GCA_945965275.1 uncultured Clostridia bacterium
GTATAATACTTTCATATACAAAAGCATTGATGGAGAAAAGTAAGTTCTATTTTCTTTTTACAGAGAAAACCGCAAAGCTGAGAGCGGTTAAAAGGAGTAAAACCGAAGTTCCCTCCGGAGCTGCGTCCTGAACAAAAAAGTAGGGATTGCCGGGTCAGACCGTTATATCTGTGAGTGTTTGTTTGAACGCAATATCCATGTGGCGTATCAGACAGGAATTAGGGTGGTACCGCGGAATTTGAAATTTCGTCCCTGAGATTAAAATCTCGGGGACTTTTATTTTACCCGTGAACCAAAGAAAGGAAAAAATATATGAAAGATCAACTTAAGAAAATCAGTGATTCTTTTACCGAGAAACTTTCTTCTTCAGTAAACCTTGAAGATATTGAAAACATTCGTGTTGCTTTCCTCGGTAAAAAAGGCGAACTCACTGCAGTGCTTCGAGGCATGGGTGCACTCAGTGCAGAAGAAAGACCTAAGATGGGTCAGCTTGTGAACGAGGTTCGTGCAAAAATCGAAGGAGACCTTGCCAAAAAAGCAGAGGAACTCAAAGCAGCAGTTCGCGAAGCCAAGTTAAAGAGTGAGACACTTGACGTTACAATGCCCGGAAAGGTTAATAAGTCAGGAAGATTCCATCCGCTCCAGCAGGTTATCACTGAAATGGAAAATGTATTCATCGGAATGGGTTACGAAATTGCTGACGGCCCGGAGGTTGAATATGATTACTATAATTTTGAAGCATTAAACATCCCCGAGGGACATCCTGCAAGAGACACACAGGATACATTCTATATCACGGACAAGGTTCTTCTCAGAACTCAGACATCATCAGTTCAGATTCATGTAATGGAAGCAAAGAAGCCTCCTATTAAGATTATCTGTCCGGGTAAGGTTTACCGTTCAGACAGCATGGACGCAACACACTCACCGATTTTCCATCAGCTTGAAGGTCTTGTTGTTGACAAGGGTGTTACAATGGGCGACCTTAAGGGAACTTTGGAAGTATATGCAAAAGCAATGTTCGGACCCGAAACAAAGATTCGTCTTCGTCCTCACCACTTCCCGTTTACGGAACCCTCCGCAGAGGTTGACGTTTCCTGCTGGAACTGCGGCGGAGAAGGCTGCAGCGTATGTAAGGGCGAGGGCTGGGTAGAGGTTCTAGGTTGCGGTATGGTTCATCCTGACGTACTTTCACGTTGCGGAATCGATCCTAAGGAATACAGCGGCTTTGCATTCGGTATCGGTATCGAGAGAACGGCAATGGCACGTTTCGGCGTTAAGGACCTTCGTCAGTTCTTTGAAAACGACGTAAGATTCCTTGACCAGTTCTGACAGGGAGGTACTTGAAATATGAAAACATCAATTGAATGGTTACTCAGTTATACAGACATAGACAAAAACATTGACCCTAAGAAGCTTGCTTCTGACATGACAATATCAGGTTCAAAGGTTGAAACAGTTGAAACAATCGGCGGAGACATTAAGAGAGTTGTAGTGGGAAAATGTATCGAGGTTAAGCCGCATCAGGATTCTGATCACCTTCAGATTTGCCAGGTGGATGTAGGCGGCGAGGTTCTTCAGATTGTAACAGGAGCTCCTAATATCAGAGAAGGTGCACATACAGCTGTTGCACTTGACAATTCAGTTATTGCAGACGGTAAAAAAATCAAGAGCGGCAAGCTTCGCGGTGTTGAATCATGCGGTATGATGTGCTCTTTTGATGAACTCGGCCTTAATGGAGATGACTTCGAAGGATTAAACGAATACGGTGTAATTATCCTTGAAAACATGAAGATGTTTGAAGGTGTTGATCTTTCAACACTTATCGGAAAGGACATAATGCCTGTACTCGGTGCCTCAGAAACAATCATTGATTTCGAAATCACATCAAACAGAGCAGACTGCTTCAGCGTACTCGGTCTTTCTCTTGAAGCAGCAGTTACTGAGAGAGCAAATTTCAGCAAGCCTGAAATTACGGTAAAAGAAGAAGCTGAAGAAAAAGCAGAGGATTTAATCTCTGTTGAAATCGAAGCTCCTGACCTTTGCCCGAGATATATGGCAAGAGTTGTTAAAGACGTTAAAATCGCTCCTTCACCGAAGTGGATGAGAGACAGACTGGCAAGTGCCGGCGTTCGTGCAATCAACAATATCGTTGACATTACAAACTATGTAATGCTCGAATACGGCCAGCCGATGCATGCCTTTGACAAGAAGACAATTCATGAAAACAAGATTATCGTAAGACGTGCAGCCGACGGAGAAAAAATGGTTACACTTGATGAGCAGGAGAGAACTCTCGACAGCTCAATGCTTGTAATTGCCGACTGCAACGGACCGGTTGCACTTGCAGGTGTAATGGGAGGTCTCAACTCGGAAATCGAAGGCGACACAGATGCAATTGTATTTGAGGCCGCAATCTTCGACGGTGTAACCGTAAGACGCGGTGCAAAGAAGGTTGGCCTTCGTACAGAGGCTTCCTCAAGATTTGAAAAGGGTCTTGATACAATTAACTGTGCAGAAGCACTGGAAAGAGCTGTACAGCTCGTTGAAGAACTCGGAGCCGGTAAGGTATGTAAGGGCGTTGTTGACTGCTATCCCGTTAAGAAGGAAGAACGCCACGTTGAATATGATTATGAGAGAGTAAACAAATTCATCGGTATTGACGCGACAGAAGAAGAGCAGAAAGATATTTTGGAAAGACTCGGATGTAAGGTTTGCAAGGGTTATGTTATTCCTCCTTCATTCAGAGGAGATCTTCTCTGTGATGCTGACATCGCTGAGGAAGTTGCAAGATTCTACGGATACAACAATATCAAATCATCTCTTCTTTCGGTTTGCGAGACAACACAGGGCGGAAGAAACCGCAAACAGCTTATATCCAACAGAATTCGTGAGAACTTAAAGGGTGCGGGATATGATGAGATGCTTTCATTCTCATTCTTAAGCCCAAGCGTATTTGATAAAATGTGCCTTCCTGCTGATGACAAACTTCGCGACGCAGTTGTTATTTCAAATCCTCTCGGAGAGGACTTCAGCATTATGCGTACGTCCATGATTCCTTCTGTTCTCGATGTGCTTGCATTCAACCAGGCCCACAGAAACCAGAATGTGAAGATTTACGAAATCGCATACACATACTTAAAGACATCAGAGGATGCCGATATTTTACCGGAGCATAAAAATGTTCTTGCAATGGGTTCTTACGGCAACACTGATTTCTACACTTTCAAGGGTGAAATCGAAAACATACTTGCCGAATTCAAGATTACAAATTATGAATTCGAGCCTGTAAAAGATCTTCCTTACATGCACCCGGGACGCACTGCCGCACTTGTAATCGGCGGAAAGGAAGTGGGAATTTTAGGTCAGATTCATCCTGCCGTTGCCGATAAGTATGAATGCCCTGAGAATACATTTGTTGCTGAAATCGCAATGAAGGGAATTCTGGATAACGCAGTGGATATTCCGAAGCAGAAGGAACTTCCGAAGTATCCTGCCGTAACAAGAGACATTGCGGTTGTACTTGATAAAGAAGTTCCCGCCGGACATGTTGAAAAACTTATTCGCCAGAGAGGCGGAAAGTCACTTGAAAAGTGTGAACTCTTTGACTGCTACGAAGGTGTTCAGGTAGGACTCAGCAAAAAGAGTCTTGCTTACGCCCTTTCATTCCGCAGCATGGAAAAGACCATGACAGATGAAGACGTAAACAAGATTATGAAGAAGATTCTTAACGGACTTGAAACAGAGTTCGGAGCCGAACTCAGATCTTAAGTAATCGGAAGCTGATCATTAAAATCAGAGGCCTCGCTCATTTGAGCGGGGTCTTTTTTTATAAGCTCTCTGAAGAGACGGGTCGCTTTTACAGCCTCAGGATATTCGTAAATTCCGTCATTGTCTTTTCCCGCATTCAAAAGACCTCTGAAAATATTGCAGATACCTTTGAATTCATCTGCGTCAAGCTTCTCGAGATTTTCCATATATGAAGCCATCTTTCCTTTGATGGCACAGACATTTGCAAGGTAGGGAAGTCCGATGTCGTTCTCACAGCCGTATTTTACAGTCCATGCACGGATGTCCTCTTTTTCATAGTTGAGTTCATACATGAGGGAAATTTTTCCCCAGCCTGAAACTTTTTGCGCAATTCTCATAAGTGCTTCGTCAGCATCGTCCTGAGGAAGCATGTTTTTGAGTGAAACCGCACCGTAGAGAGTAAATTCTTCACAGTACGAAGCTGTTTCAACATCCTTTGCTGCATCTATGTCATGTGTTCTTCCCAAAAGTGCGATTCCCAGTTTTACGGCTTCCCGTGATGAGGATTCTTTTAAAAGTCTGAGTCCTGCTTTTAAAATTCTGTCTTCCGGAAGCCTGCTGCGGCTTAAGAAAGAAATGACGGGGTCAGAAAGAGAAATCGCTGAATATTTTACCGCCAAATCCTCGACTGTTTTCATGTTTTCGTCTGAAGGTTCAAGGATAAATAACCTGACTTTTTTTGAGCAGACCCAGTTTGTCCATACATGCTGCTTTATGTCGAAACTGCTGCGGAGCAGAGTACCTTCATATGCACCGGGGACCCAAACCTGTCCGTCTGCAAGCTGTATTTTATCCTGATCAGGCAGTACTGCCTTTGGATTTTCTTTGATTGTTTCAAAAACTGAAGACATGTTTTTTACCTCCGAACTGATGGAATGATAATAATATATTTTTGCGCACTCGGCAAGGACTGACATTTGAATTACTACTATTTTTCAAAAATCTCAAAAAAGTAGTAATTTCAGCCCAAAAACTACTACTTTTTTTGCAAAATTAGAAAATAGTAGTAGTTTTCCGACTGTTTTTACTACTATTTTTTAAAATTACAAAAATCGTAGTAACTTCCAGAACGCGCAGGTATCCGGACAGACTTAACTTGTACTTTACGGCCTAAAAAGATATAATATACTATGTATAAGTATCATTGGCAGCAACAAATGATTCCCGTGGAATCAGGCGGTGATATTAATGCAGAAAAACTTAAAAATGTGTGAATTTCCCGAAAGCGAAAGACCGAGGGAAAGACTGGAGAAAAAAGGTCCTCAGGTACTGACGGACGCTGAACTTTTGGCGGTTATTCTAAAAACCGGAACAAACGGAGAAAATGTTCTCAGCCTGGCACGCAGAATACTTGCACTTCCGCATGACGGAAGTATAAGCGGTCTTTGTGACATATCCGAGGAACAACTTCTTTCGGTAAAAGGAATCGGAAAAGCCAAAGCCACTCAGATTATGGCAGCCTGCGAGCTTGCAACGAGAATAAGCAGGGACAGGTCCGAAGAATTCAGGACTGCTGTTCGAAGTGCGGATGACTTGGGTAAAATTCTGACCGACAGGCAAAAGTGGTACAACAAGGAAGTTTTCGAAATTGTATTGCTTGACACCAGAAATCAGATTATAAGAATCAGTCAGGTTTCCGTAGGAACCCTCGACCAGTCACTTGTGCATCCGAGAGAAGTGTTTGAAGAGGCCGTGAGAAGCTACTGTGCTTCCATTGTTCTCTGCCATAACCATCCGAGCGGAGATCCCACTCCCAGCAGTGATGACATCAGAACCACGGAGAGGCTTATTCAGGCCGGTGTCATAATGGGCATCGAAATAACGGATCACATAATAACGGGGAAGGATTCCTTTTACAGTATGTATAAGCAGGGAGACCTTGCCAGACTGAAAAAAAGAAAAACCATATTCGACAAGTGAGGAGATAACATGGTAAAAGAAATAGCCATTGACATGGGCACTACAACAACAAGAGTATATGCGAAGGACAAAGGGCTTGTTGTGGTGGAGTCTACTGCAGTTGCGGTTGATACAAGAAAAGACGAAGTTATTGCAGTGGGCAAAGACGCAAAAGAAATGATCGGAAGAGAGCCTGAAAATGTTAAGGCACTTACACCTATGGAAGAGGGTGTAATATCCGATTTTGATGCAGCTTGTCATTTGTTAAGACAGCTTATCAAGCAGACCATCGGTCAGACATATTTCGGAAGGCCGGTTGTAAAACTCAGCTTTCCGCTGGGAATAACAGAAGTGGAAGAAATGGCACTTCGCGAGGTTGCAGGAGCTGCAGGCGGCAAAAAAATAGAAATCATTCCTGCAATTTCAGCAGCTGCCGTAGGTGCGGCACTTCCTTTTACAGGCACAACGGGATGCATGATTGTTGATATCGGCGGCGGACATACGGAAGCAGCTGTTTTGGCAATGAAGAGCATAATTACAAATAAGATGGAAAGGGTAGGCGGTAATACCGTTACTGCCGCAATCATTCCTTATATCAAAAGAGAATACGGAATGCTTATCGGAGAAAATACGGCTGAGATGATAAAAATAAACATCGGATCGGCAATTCCGAAAGTACAGGAAGAATTCCTTGATATCAGCGGAAGAGACCTTCACACGGGCCTTCCGAAAACTGTAACAGTATCTTCAACTGAAATTACGGAAGCTATCAGTGATGCGGTTTCCCAGATTATTGATGTCATTAAAGAAACTCTTGATGCCACAAAGCCCGCACTTATCTCTGACATCGTCGCAGAGGGTATTACTCTTGTGGGCGCAGGAGCTCTTCTTGACGGACTTGATAAGAAAATAGCACTTGATACTGGTATCTCCGTTACAATTGCCGACAGCCCTGTGGAATGTGTCATTGCCGGTCTCGGAAGATGTCTTGCAAATGAGGCAACAAGAAAAATGCCTGCCATGTATAAACCCAGAAGAATACAAGGTGATTGGAATTGAATAAAAAGAACAAAAGAATAAAAAGAATACTGATTATCTGTGCGGTGCTTCTTGCTTTTGTGATATTCATGATTATATCTGCCAATTCACAGGGCGCACTTCACAAAGTGTATAACGTAATAGCATCTCCCGTTACATCAGTGCAAAAGGGATTTTCATCTCTCGGGAAGGGAATAAGAGACGGCTTCTATTATCTGTTCCACTCCGGTGAGGTTACTGAACACATTTCGGAGCTTGAAGAAGAAAATGCCCAATATAAAGACATTGCGACTGAGAAAGACATATTGGAACGTGAGAATCGTGAACTCAAGGCAATGCTTGATTACAAGGAAAAATACACAGAGTATGACATCGTAGGCGGTGAAGTCATTGCCGGCGATCTTACGGAAATGTTCAACACTTTTACAATTAACCTGGGCACCAGTGACGGCATTAAAGAGGGAGACTTCGTAGTAAATTCATACGGTCTTTTGGGTGTTGTCAAAACTGCCGGCCCTGTTTCTTCAAAAGTTGTTTCAATTCTTGACGAACAGAACAAAATCATAGCCAGAACATTAGAAGGCAATGAAATGGTCAGAGTTATGGGAACATATGATGATGAAGGCGGAAAATACCTTCAGATTGACAGAATCCTCGATGATACGAATATCAATGTGGGAGACACACTTGTAACAACGAACTCGGGTAATGTTTATCCGTACGGCATCAAAATCGGCACGGTTATCAAAACCGGTGAAGCTGACGGCATCAAATACGCCGTTGCAGAGCCTGTTGCGGATTTCAAAAGAATTACCAAGGTTTTTGTTTTAACAGCAAAATATAACCCGGAGGAAGAATAATGCACAGTGCCTACGTAGGCGTTCAGACTGCGGAAAAACATATAAAATACGACCATCAGAAGCCGGCAGGAATCGCTCAGGTTCTGTTTTGCGTTATTGCGGGTTTTTTGCTGGTGTTTATTCAGAATGCATTATTCATTTCAGGCGGACCGAACCTCGTACTTGTATTTGCACTTTTGATTGCAACGAAAGGAAGACCGAATCTTGCAATAGCTTTTGCTGCTGTTTCGGGATTTACAATAGATCTTGTTTTCGGAAGGTATCTCGGATTCTACGGACTGCTTTTTATGGTTGCTGCAATCGGAACAGCCTTCCTGAGGGATAAACTTGAAACAAAGCCGAGAGTTATTGCATATGCTGTTCCTGTTCTTTTTGTGTTTAATTTGCTTGAGAGTTTTCTTACGAGAGTTCTTGCGGTTTTATTCGGCGGAAGCAGTGTTTTGTATACTTCCTTCGGAGCAAATTTCGTAAGAGTGATTTTACCGGGATTTTTGTATGACACGGTTACATTACTGATTTTTATTTTTCCGGTGTATATTTTATGGAGACGACTTACTCCTCACTAAACAGAAGGTATTATGAAAAAGATTTTGACAAACAGATTTACATATGTTGTTCTTTTGCTCCTGCTTTGCATGGGTGCTGTTTGCTTTAAGCTTTTTGACCTTCAGATAGTGAACGGAAGCGAGTACAGCGAACAGCTTACAAGCAGGGCACAGGCCAAAATTACCCTCGAAGGAAGAAGAGGAAACATATATGACAGAAACGGCGAACTCCTTGCCGGAAGTCGTTTATGCTATAAACTCCAAATGGTATATGTTAACAAGCCACAGGAAGAAAGAGACCAGATGTATCTTGATATCATCAGGATGCTTCAGTCAAACGGAGACTCTTTTAATAACAGACTTGAGCAGTACATAACTCCGGCATTCCAGTGGGGTTCAAACCTTGCCGGTGAGAGCAACCGGACAAAGAGAAGCACATGGATTAAAACAATTGTGGAGAACAAGGAGGATGCAGACGAAATCCTTACCTGCCGTGATGCTTTTGACTATCTGAGAAACAAGCTTTTCAAAATTGATGAAAAATATACTGACGAAGAAGCATATATCATTATTTCAATCAGATATGCCACACGTATGGAAGGTCTCAGCACCCTTGCTCCCATGACCATTGCAGATGACATTTCCGAAGAATCCATGCAGAATGTGGAAATGAACTACATGAAGTATCCGGGAGTATACACGGACATCGGATATAAGAGAGTTTACTATTACGGTGTATATACAAGTCATATTATCGGATATGTCAGAACAATTGACGCAGACGAATATGAAGAACTCAAGGGAAAAGGTTACCTTCCGACGGATCTTGTCGGTAAAATGGGAATAGAGAAAACCTGCGAATCAGTTCTTCGCGGAACGGACGGATACAAAACCGTATACTATGATTCCGATGCTGATGTTATAAGGACTCTTAATCGCGTGGAGCCGGTTGCCGGAACTGATGTTTATCTCACAATAGACATTAAACTTCAGATAAAGGCTTATGAGGCAATACAGGCGACAATCGCAAAAATGAGAAGTTACTATGATCCGGAAGACACAAACTTCGGTGATGCCAATGCCGGATGTATTCTCATGGAGGACGTAAACAACGGACAAATGCTTGCGATGGCAAACTATCCGTCATATGACAATAATCTTTTCCTTGCGCCGTCTTCTGACAAAGAAGCACAGAGAAAAATCAACGAGCTTTACAAGGATGAGGATTCACCGTCACTTAACAGAGCAACGCAGGGTATTTACGCAATCGGTTCGACTTTCAAACCTCTTGTTGCCATTGCCGCACTTGAATCGGGAAAGGTAAAGGACAAGACCCATGTGGAAAACTGTTCAAAAGTATTCTATATAGACGGAATGCCTCACCAGTGTACCGGATACCATCATAACCTTTCGATGGACATGGCTTTTACAGTATCATGTAACACATACTTTGAAAAAATCGGACTGCTGGCAGGTGTCGATAACATAGACCGATATGCGAAAATGTTCGGTTTAGGTGAAAAGACGGGAATAGAAATATCGGAATATGTCGGAAACCGAAGCAATGAAGCATCAATGAAACTGAAAGAACTTGACGATACGCATAAGTGGAGCAGGTCTGATACGGCTCAGACAGCCATCGGACAGCTTTACACTCAGTTTACTCCGATCCAGCTTGTAAACTATACTTCTGCTTTGGGTAACGGCGGATACAAAAACACACCTACACTCATATACAAGACAATAGCAGCAGACGGTACCGTGACAGAACACAAGTCAACAAGAGTAAAGCTTGACATTTCAGGCACTACCCTTGAAACTGTAAGGCAGGGTATGAAATCCGTGGTAACAACCGGAGGAACTGCTGCCAGTGACGCTTTCTCAAGATTCAGATACGGATTTGTTGCTGCAAAGACGGGTTCTCCGCAGACGGGACAGGAAGTTTTGGGCAAGTCATCAAATGCATGTTCAATCTGTTATGCGCCGGCAGACAACCCCGAGGTTGCAAGCATTACCTTCATCGAGCATGGTGCATGGGGACGTTTCACATTGTCTGCAAATGCAGAAATGCTGGACACATATTTTAATAAATAACTAAATAAATGTCTCAATTGACTTTTAACTCTTTACTATAATATAATAAATTGTTATTGATGGAGACTATGATTTTCCAAGCTTCGTCCCATGGATACGGGACGAGGCTTTTTTAAATATTCAGGAGGGAATTATGTACAAAAAAGTACCTGCGGACCTTAAGTTTGTTGAGAGAGAAAAAGACACTTTAAAATTCTGGAACGAAAACAAAATTTTCGAAAAGAGTATTGAAGAAAGCAAAGGTAAAGAAGCCTTTACATTCTATGACGGACCACCGACAGCAAACGGAAAGCCGCATATCGGTCACGTTCTCACTCGTGTAATTAAGGACCTTATTCCGAGATATCACACAATGAAAGGACAGAACGTTCTTCGTAAAGCAGGATGGGACACACACGGTCTTCCTGTTGAGCTTGAAATTGAAAAGAAACTCGGTCTCGACGGAAAAGAGCAAATTGAACAATACGGCTTAGAACCTTTCATCAAAGAATGTAAGGAAAGCGTTTGGAAATATAAAGGAATGTGGGAAGACTTTTCGGCTTCAGTAGGTTTCTGGGCTGATATGGACGACCCGTACGTAACTTACCATGATTCATACATCGAATCAGAGTGGTGGGCACTTAAGCAGATTTGGGAAAAAGGACTCCTTTACAAAGGATTTAAAATTGTTCCTTACTGCCCGCGTTGCGGAACTCCCCTTTCCAGCCATGAGGTTGCTCAGGGATACAAGGATGTTAAAGAAAAATCGGCAATTGCAAAGTTCCCTGTAAAAGGCGAAGAAAACACTTTCTTCCTTGCCTGGACAACAACACCGTGGACACTTCCTTCAAACGTTGCACTTTGTGTAAATCCTGAATATGATTATGTGAAAATTGAAATCAAAGACAGCGGCGTTAAGTACATTATGGCTGAAGGACTTCTTGCTTCAGTAATTGAAGACGAGTATGAAATCGTTGAAAAGTACAAAGGCACAGATCTTGAATACAAGGAATATGAGCCTCTCTTTGATTATGCAAATCCGGACAAGAAAGCATATTATGTTACATGCGACGGATATGTAACTCTTACAGATGGTACAGGTATCGTACACATAGCGCCTGCATTCGGTGAGGACGACGCACAGGTAGGAAGAAAATATGATCTTCCTTTTGTTCAGCTTGTTGACGGAAAAGGACAGATGACTGCTGAAACTCCTTGGGCCGGAATGTTCTGCAAAGATGCAGATAAAGAAGTATTCAAAGCTTTGGAAGAAAAGGGTCTTCTTTTTGCGGCGCTTCCTTTTGAACACTCATATCCGCACTGCTGGAGATGTAACACACCTCTTATCTACTATGCTCGTGAGTCATGGTTCATTAAGATGACAGCAGTTAAGGATCAGATGATTGCAAACAACAACACAATCAACTGGATTCCCGAAAGTATTGGTAAGGGTCGTTTCGGCGACTGGCTCAACAACCTTCAGGACTGGGGAATCAGCCGTAACAGATACTGGGGCACGCCTCTTAATATTTGGGAGTGTGAATGCGGACACAAGCATTCAATAGGTTCAATCGAAGAACTCAGGTCAATGTCTGACAACTGCCCTGAGAACATTGAACTTCACCGTCCGTATATTGATGCTGTTACAATCAAGTGTCCTCACTGCGGAAAAGAAATGCACAGAGTACCGGAGGTAATTGACTGCTGGTTCGACTCAGGCGCAATGCCTTTCGCACAGTGGCACTATCCGTTTGAAAACAAAGAATTATTTGAGGAGAAATTCCCTGCAGACTTTATTTCTGAGGGTGTTGACCAGACAAGAGGATGGTTCTATTCACTTCTCGCAATTTCAACACTTATCTTCGGAAAGGCTCCTTATAAGAATGTAATAGTTCTCGGACTTGTTCTTGATAAGGACGGACAGAAGATGTCAAAGTCAAAGGGTAATGCCGTTGATCCGTTTGAAGCACTTGAAAAGTACGGTGCAGATGCCATCAGATGGTATTTCTATTCGAACTCAGCACCATGGCTTCCTAACAGATTCTATGACGAGGCAGTTATCGACGGACAGAGGAAATTCATGGGTACACTTTGGAATACATATGCATTCTTTGTACTCTATGCAAACATCGACAACTTTGACGCTTCTCAGTACAAGCTTGAGTATGACAAGCTTCCTGTAATGGACAAGTGGCTTCTCTCAAAGCTCAACACAATGGTTAAGAACGTTGATGAGAACCTTGCAAATTACAGAATCACTGAATCTACAAAGGTTCTTGAAGATTTCGTTGACGAGCTTTCAAACTGGTATGTAAGAAGAAGCCGTGAGCGTTTCTGGGCAAAAGACATGCCTCAGGATAAGATTAATGCATACATGACTCTTTATACGGCACTTGTTACAATCGCAAAGGTTGCAGCTCCGTTTGTTCCGTTCATGACAGAGGATATTTACCGCAATCTTGTTTGTTCTGTTGACAAGGATGCTCCTGAGAGTGTTCACCTCACAAGCTTCCCTGAAGTTGTTGAGGAATACATTGACGCAGACCTTGAAGAAAAGATGGAAGAAGTTCTTTCAATTGTCATTCTCGGTCGTGCATGCAGAAACGGTGCTAACATCAAGAACCGCCAGCCTATCGGTAAAATGTATGTGAAGTCAGAAGAAATCAAAGATATGCCGGAGTTCTATTCAGACATCATTAAGGAAGAACTCAATGTCAAAGAAATTCTTTTTACAGACGATGTAAGACACTTTACGACATACAGCTTCAAACCGCAGCTTAAGACTCTCGGTAAGAGATTCGGAAAAGACCTTAACACGGTAAGAGAAATTCTTTCTTCACTTGACGGAAACAAAGCAATGGATGAGCTTAATGAAAAGGGAACGCTTACCATTAACGTTAACGGAAATGATGAGGCTCTCACAAAAGAAGACCTTCTCATTGACTCTGCTCAGATGCCGGGTTATGAATCGGTTGAGGACAGAGGAATCACAGTTGTTCTTGATACTAACCTTACAGAAGAACTTATCGAAGAAGGCTTCGTAAGAGAAGTAATATCAAAAATTCAGAACATGCGTAAGGATTCCGGCTTCGAGGTTATGGATCACATTGATCTTTATGTTTCAGGCAATGACAAAGTTGCGGAAATCATAAAGAGAAACGAAACTGAAATTCTCCAGAATGTTTTAGGCGAGGCAATCGTTTACGGAGAGGCTTGTGAGAACAGCAAAGAATGGTCTCTCAACGGAGAAAAAGTAATTCTCGGAGTAGTAAGAAAATAAAATGGAAAAACTGTTACTGATTGACGGAAACAGTATAATGAACAGGTCCTTTTATGGCACCCAGGACAGCTTTCTTAAGAATGCTGCGGGCATCCATACAGGGGCCCTGTTTGGTTTTATGAATACGTTTCACAAGTATCTCAAGGAAGAGGAGCCGACTCAGGTTGCGGTTGCTTTTGATGTTCATGCACCTACATTCAGACATAAAATGTTTGACGCATACAAAGCAGGACGACACGGTATGCCTGACGACCTTCGTGAGCAGATGCCTCTTATAAAAAAGATACTTCAGCTGATGGGAATTCCCACGCTTGAACTTGAAGGCTATGAGGCCGACGACATTATCGGAACATATGCAAGAAGAGCAAACGAGCAGGGAATCGACGTCAGAATTCTTACGGGAGACCGGGACTCATTCCAGCTTATTACCGATAAAACCTATATTATTTTACCGCTTACAAGAATGGGCTCAACGGATGTGACAATATACACACCTGATGTAATCCGCGAAAAATACGGCGTTGAACCGATTCAAATGCTTGAAGTAAAGGCTCTTATGGGTGATAAATCCGACAACATTCCGGGACTTCCGGGAGTGGGTGAGAAGACTGCCCTTGAACTTATTTCAAAGTACGGCACGGTTGAGAATATTTATGAGCACCTTGATGAAATAACCAAGCCTGCTCTTAAAAAGAAATTCGAAGAAAACAGAGAACTCTGTGAACTCAGCTACAAACTTGCAAAAATAAACAGGGACGTTCCCATTGACACGCCGCCTCATAAATTCGCAGACGGATATGCGGACGAGAACGAACTTGCAAAATTTTTAACGGAGCTTCAGCTCTCTTCCGTAATGAAGAAATTTGAAATTCAGGCGGGAGAGGATGTAATTCCGGAGTCTGCCTGCAAGCCTGTGAAGCTCAGCGAAGATATTCCTTCGTTAAGCGGTAAAAAGCTGTATATTAACACTGAAAAGAAAAAAGACAGCCCTCTTATGCTTTATGTTTTGGAAGAGGATTCTGATACGGAATATGAGGTTTGCCTGGATAATCCGATGTTTGCGCAGCCTTTTGTTTCTGCAATAGCCGACAAGCTTGCCGATAAAAACGTTAAAAAGATTTTATATAATGCAAAGCCTTTTGTTGTATGGCTCAAGGAGTCCGGATATTCATTTGACGGTTTATACATTGACGCATCAATCGCAGCCTATGTTACGGACAGCACAAGAAAGATAACATCTTTCAGTGACATATTCTCAATGTTTGCACTTGAGGAAATGCCTGCTGATGTCTCTGTTACGGCAGGACTCAGATATATTGAGGACGCATTAATCGCCCGTCTTGAAAAAGATGAACTGATGAAGCTGTACAGAGAGATAGAACTTCCTCTTGTTGAAGTTTTGGCCGACCTTGAATATACAGGCTTTAAAGTCGACCCTGCTGTTCTTGTTGAAGAAGGCAAGGAGATGGATTTAAGAATCGAAGAACTCACAAAAAGAATATATGAACTTGCCGGACATGAATTCAATATAAATTCACCGAAGCAACTCGGTGAAGTACTGTTTGTTGAACTCGGACTTAAAGGCGGAAAAACCACAAAAACAGGCTCGTATTCAACGAATCAGGAGGTTCTTGAGTCAATCTATGACGAACATGAAATCGTTCCTCTTATTACGGAATACAGACAGAATACAAAACTGAAATCAACATATATTGACGGTCTTATTGCTGCAATAAGCGAAAGAGACGGAAGAGTTCATTCTTCATTTAATCAGACTGTTACTGCAACAGGAAGATTATCGAGTACTGAACCAAACCTTCAGAATATCCCTGTAAGACATGCGATGGGAAGAGAAATCAGAAAGGCATTTGTACCTTCAACACCCGAGCATATCTTAATTGATGCTGACTATTCGCAAATTGAACTTCGTGTAATGGCTGCCATGTCAGGCGACGAAACAATGCTTGATATTTTCAAAAACGATTTGGATATTCATACGAAAACAGCCGCAGAGGTAAACGGAGTAACAGAAGATCTTGTTACTCCTGCCATGAGAAGCAATGCAAAAGCAGTCAATTTCGGCATTATATACGGCATGAGTGATTTCGGTCTGGGCAAGGATCTGAATATTCCGAGGTGGGTTGCAAAGCGGTATATAGAGGCATATTTTGCAACATATCCCGGTGTTGAAATTTTCCTTGAAGAAGCAATCGAATTCGCAAAGGAAAACGGATATGCAGTAACTTTGTTCGGCAGAAGAAGATATCTTCCGGAGCTTGCGGAATCAAACAAATATATTACAAAACAGTTCGGTGAGAGAGTGGCAAGAAATATGCCTGTTCAGGGAACTGCTGCGGATATTATGAAAATTGCAATGATAAATGTATATAACGAGCTGAAGAACAGAGGATTAAAAGCCAAGATGATTCTTCAGGTTCATGACGAACTTTTAATTGATGCTCCGAAAGAAGAAGCACCGGAAGTTGAAAAGATTTTGATTTCATGTATGGAAAATGCGGCTGACATAGGAGTTCCGCTTAAGGTTTCTGCTGCATCGGGAAAAACATGGTACGAGGCTAAATAGAAATGAGAAATTTAAAAATCATAGGTGTAACAGGCGGTTGCGGTTCCGGTAAAAGCACAGTGGCTGAAATGCTTGAAAAGCGCGGCGGACACGTAATCGATGCAGATAAAATAACAAAGGAGCTTCAGAAAAAGGGTGCGATATGTCACAGCCGGATTCACGCATGGCTTGGAGATGAATATCTTTTACCGGACGGAGAACTTGACAGAAAGAAAATTGCCTCTCTTGTATTCAGTGACAAAGAAGCACTGAAAAGAATAAATCAGATTGTTCATACTGAAGTTGCAAAGGAAATAAAAAAAGAAGTGTCAGAACTTCAGAAGAATGAAAAAGAGGGCTTTATTGTTCTCGATGTTCCGATTCCTGTGGAGAAGGGATTTCTTGATACTGCCGATGTTGTCTGGTCAGTTATATCCAACAATGATCTGAGAGTTGAAAGACTTTCCGAAAGAATGGGTATTACCGAAGAAGAGGCTGAAGCAAGGGTTTACAGCCAGCCTTCAAACAATGAATATGAAGCCATCGCAGACAGAGTAATAGAAAATGATTTTGATTTGGAATATCTTGAGAAGCAGGTAAACAACGCTCTTGAAATGGTATTCTGAGATAAAGTAAATATACAACTCAAACAGAGAGGTGCTGATTCCTCCCTGCTGCCATCCGTTCTTTATATTCCGTTTCTTTTTTGCTCAGAGAAATTACATCATATATGAAAGCAATTATGTCGAGTTTTGCTGCACCTTAACAACGAACCATCTGCCCAGAAGTCTGTCATACGGCCCTGAACCGCGTTCGAAAAAGAGGCGCTTGGAGACACCTGCAATTTCCACTATGTACCGGTCGATGTTATCCCGGTCCGCAAGGAAGCAGTCTATTACTTTATTGATTGTAAATACACGGCCATCCGGCCAGTTGATTGCAGTGGGTGTTATGCTGCCTGCACTGCCGAAACGAACACAGACATCAACATATTGCCTGGTTGTTTCTTTCTTTTGATTTTCCATAGGGGTCATATAAATCTCCTTGATGTATATTTCCCCACCACCATTATATTTTTCTTTTAAGCTGTAAAAAAAACTTAAAAGGAGCCCTTGTTGTCTTTGAGAAAGCTCAATATGCCGTCTGCAATTTTCTTCTGATATTCAGCTGAATTAAGCTTCTGATCTTCTTCCGGATTTGATATGAAGCCGCACTCTAAGATAAAGGTCGGATACTTTGCAAAATTAATACCCGTGTATGCATCACTCTTGTGCGCGTCCCTTGCTGCTGCGCCTGTTGTCGCTGCAACAGAGGAGAGAAGCTTTTGGCTGAGTGCGAATTCCTTATCGGACCTTTCTTTATATTCGGCAGTGCCGTCACCGCTTCCTCTTGTATATGTTTCGATGCCTGCTATGTTCTGCGAATCGGCACTGTTGCAGTGAATGCTGATTGTGAGATTGACACCGGCGTTGTTTGCAATATTGGCACGGTCCTGGTTTGAAATATGTGTGCTTTCGTTGTCTTCACGTGTCATGACAACTTCTGCACCTTCTTTTTCGAGAGTGTCGCGAACCTTTAATGCAATTTCGAGATTTGTTTTATATTCTTCAATTTTTGTCGAGATACCCGTTGCTCCGTGGGTGTTTTTAAGCTTGGTGTCAGATGACCAGGGAGCAATCGTTTCCTTGCCTTCGGGAGGAGTCTGCTGGTGTCCCGGGTCTATACAAACTTTGAGCCCGGAGAGAGCACCTTTCAAAGGTGTCTCAATGGGCTCTGGAGTGTCAATATAATTTTGTATGGTGCTTGTCGTGATTACCTCTGTCGGTGTATCCGGTGTTTCAACTACCTGTGTGTTCCCCGAATTAACTTCATTGGAACAGGCGGATATGCCGAGCAATATAAGTGAAAGTATCGCGATGTATATCAGGATAAACTGAGTAATGGTCATTTTCTTTTTCTTTTTTTGAGCCATAATAAAACCTCCTTTCGGTATATGCGTAGATGTTAATCAGACATTGAATCTGAATAATGTGATGTCTCCGTCCTGCATTACATATTCCTTGCCCTCGGAACGTACAAGACCTTTTTCTTTTGCTGCAGCCATTGAACCGCATGCCATTAAATCATCATATGCAACGATTTCGGCACGAATGAATCCGCGCTCGAAGTCCGTATGTATTTTACCGGCAGCCTGTGGTGCCTTTGTGCCTTTTTTGATTGTCCATGCTCTTACTTCCGGAGCACCTGCAGTGAGGAAACTGATTAATCCCAAAAGAGCATAGCTTGCAGTTACAAGCTGATCGAGTCCTGATTCTTTAAGCCCGTATTCTGCAAGAAATTCCTTGCGTTCCTCATCTTCGAGAGCAGCGGTTTCTTCTTCGAGTTTACTGCAGAGAACGATGAGCTGAGCTTTTTCTCTGTCGGCAACTTCTTTGAGTTCCTGAACATAAGGAGAAGCATAAGGATCAGCAATATCATCTTCTGAAATATTTCCTGCGTAGATGACAGGCTTTGATGTGAGAAGGAAAAGTGAGTTTACATAAGCTCTTTCCTCATCATCAAGCTCCATTGAACGAGCGGGAAGTCCGCTTTCCAAATGAGCAAATATTTTTTCCAGGAAAGCAACTTCAGCAAGAATTTTTTTGTCTCCGCCCTTAGAAGCCTTCTTCTGTTTGTCAATTCTTTTTTCAAGGAGCTCAAGGTCAGATAAGAGAAGCTCCATATTGATTGTTTCTGCGTCACCTGCAGGTGATGTTGAACCTTCAACTCTTACGATGTTTTCATCATCGAAGCAACGAACGACATGAACGATTGCATCTACTTCACGAATATGTGAAAGAAATTTATTTCCGAGTCCTTCACCCTTGCTTGCTCCTTTTACGAGTCCTGCAATATCGACGAATTCGATGACTGCCGGGGTAACTTTGGCCGGGTGGTGCATCTTGCATAATTCATCAAGTCTCGGGTCCGGTACTGTTACAACACCTACGTTTGGTTCTATTGTACAAAAAGGGTAGTTTGCGCTTTCTGCGCCTGCTTTTGTTATTGCGTTAAATAATGTGCTTTTACCTACGTTTGGGAGGCCTACTATTCCTAATTTCATTGCATTTACCTTCTGATTATTGTATAATCAATTATAACTTATGCGTAGTCTATTTTCAAGGAGGCGAGACCATGGCGAGTCCTATAAAGCAAAAGATACTGATTGTCGATGATGATGAGAATATATGCGACATTATAAAACTGTATATGGAAAAAGAGGGCTTTGAAGTCCACGTTTCCAATGACGGATTAAGAGCAATTGAAATGTTTAAGGAAGTTGCTCCTGATTTTGTTGTTTTGGACATCATGCTTCCCGGCGTAAGCGGAAGTCAGGTGTGCAGAGAAATCAGAAAAGTAAGCAGAACCCCGATTATAATGCTTTCCGCAAAATGCGAAATCTTTGATAAAGTGTTAGGCCTTGAACTCGGCGCCGATGACTATATGGTAAAACCGTTTGACCCGCGTGAACTTATTGCCCGTGTTAAGGCAATTCTCAGAAGAAGCATAAGCGGTGAAAATGATACAACAGAAGAAGTTGTATATCCTAACCTTTGCGTAAACAAAACAGACTATACTGTAAAAGTTGACGGTGAAGATGTGCAAATGCCTCCGAAGGAGCTTGAACTTTTATTCTATCTTGCAGCTAACCCGAATAAGGTGTTCACAAGAGATCAGCTTCTTGAGTCAATTTGGGGTTATGATTTCTTCGGGGATTCAAGAACAGTTGACGTTCATGTAAAGAGACTTCGTGAAAAAGTCGAAAAATCCGAGCACACATGGTCAATTAAAACCGTTTGGGGAATAGGATACAAATTTGAAGTTAAATAATTTGAAAAACAAAAAATATAATTCTTTGTATATTAAGATCGCAGTAACGCTCACGACAATTTTGCTTGTTATGAGCGTTATTCTCGGTTTATTGTACTCAATTTACGCTGATTCGTTCTTTAAGGAAACAAAGAGCGCAGATATGGAGAAGGCCGTTGATGCCATTTCGTATCTTATGGTTAAATACCTTAAATCAGAAGAGCTGGAAGGGGCAAGCGGAAAAGATGCTGCACCTGATTCAGACTATTATCTGCTTCGAAGCAGAATGGCGACGTGCCATGAACTTCTTGACGTAGATGTATATATATCAGACAGAAACGGAAATATTCAGATGTCTTTCCCGTTGCTTCCGAATGAAAATGACTACATCATAACGGACACGGTATATTTCCCTGATGGTTTTGAGAATCATTTCATCCATAATGAAATGACAGACAAATACACATTCATAAACAGTGACCAGTATACATTGTGCTTTAAGAATGACAATTATGTAGTTGATTACGGAGACTTTTACGGCTTCTACGGAAAAGACGAACCACGACATCTCACAATATGCAAACGAATTATATCAAGACAGGAAAAGAACGCGGAGGTATACGGCTCGGTAATCATGAGCTGTAAAATAGAAGATGTTTCGGACGCAAACAAAAACCTGATTTATACTTTTATTATATTTGACGCTGCAACAATTCTTGTTGTCATAACCCTTGTACTGATTATAATGAGAAGGCTTATCAGACCTCTTCAGGAGCTTACAAAAGGTGCATCTGAAATGGCTACCGGAAACTTTAAAATAAGAGTAAAGAAAGTGACAAGTGATGAGGTCGGAGAATTGGTCGATGCGTTTAACCATGCTGCAGAATCTCTTGATAATCTTGATACGGTAAGAAATGACTTTATAGCCAACGTATCACACGAACTGCGAACACCGATGACATCAATCAGAGGATTTATAGAGGCAATTCTTGACGGAGTTATTCCTCAGGACCAGGTTAACAACTATCTTGAAAAGGTTAAGAGAGAAACAATCAGACTTTCCGGTCTTGTTGCGGAGCTTCTTGACTGGGCAAGGCTTGCCGCTGGTCAGACGGAAATTGAAATGAATAAGATTAATGTAAATGCAATTGCAGCAACTGTTGTTTCGAATCTTGAAACAATCATAAGCGACAAGAATATCAATATAGTTGTTGATATTGACGGGTCTGACGGCAAAGCAGTCGGCGATGAACCTGCAATTGAAAGAGTATTTATCAACCTTATTCAGAATGCCATTAAGTTCACCCCGGAGGGTGGAACAATTTCAATTTCAATAAAAGACATTCCGGAACTTAACAAGGTAAGTATTACCATCTCAGATACCGGAATCGGAATGACTCCTGACGAGATGAAATTTATTTTCGAAAGATTCTATAAGGCAGACAAGTCAAGAACGGGAAGCACAAACGGTACAGGCCTCGGACTTCCGATTGTGTCTCAGATTCTTAAAAACCATAACGAAACAATCGATGTTGAGAGTGAGAAGGGCAAAGGAACTTCTTTCTCGTTTATGCTTTCAAAGGAAATTCAAAATGAAGAAGATTAATAAGATAATAAAACTGCTTGAAAAAGAATATCCTGACGCATTGTGTTCGCTTAACTATAAAGACACACTGCAGCTTTTGATTGCAACTCAGCTGTCTGCTCAGTGTACTGATGCAAGAGTAAATATGGTAACACCTGAACTCTTTAAAAAGTATCCTGATGCAAAAGCTTTTGCAAACGCAAAAACTGAAGATGTTGAAGAGGCAATCAAATCAACGGGTTTTTATCACAATAAAGCCAAAAACATTATTGCCTGCTGTAAAAAGATTTGTGAAGAGCACAACGGTAAGGTTCCTGATACAATGGAAGAACTTACGGCTCTCCCCGGAGTCGGAAGGAAGACTGCAAATCTCGTATTGGGAGATGCATTCGGAAAACCTGCGGTTGTTGTTGACACGCACTGTATCAGAATAACAAACCTGATCGGACTTACTAACAACAAAGAACCGGAAAAGATAGAAAAAGATTTGAGAGAGATTCTTCCTCCGGACAAAAGCAATGATTTTTGCCATCGTATGGTTTTGCACGGCAGAGCAGTGTGCGTGGCAAGAAGACCCAAATGTGATAAGTGCGTAATAAAAGAACTCTGTGATTACGGCTCCAAACAATAAAATGCAAAACAAAAAGCCACGAGATAATCTCGTGGCTTTCATTTCGTTTTCAGCAAATTATATAGCGCGCTTTACTTTACCATCTCTTAAGCAGGAGGTACAAACATATGCGTGTCTGGCAGCTCCGTTAGCGTCGAGAATCTTTACTCTCTTAACGTTAGTCTTCCAGTTTCTCTTTGCACGTCTGCTGACCTGAGAACGAGTGATACTGATATGACGGCCTGTTAACATGCCTCTTTCACAAATTTCACATTTAGCCATTACTACACCTCCCTGTGAATTTTTAACAGCAACGAATATTATATATAAAAGTATTTCAAAATGCAAGTGATTTTTTAAATATTTTTTTGAGGTTTTGTACAGACATTTTACAGGCAGAATGGCGGCCATTAAATATATTTTTTTCAGACTGAATAATGGCTTGAGTTGATACAAAAGAGCATTTGGCCATTATTCTTAATAAATAATGTAAAAATAATGGCGGGAAAGGGCAAATAAGAGCAATTAGCCATTATCCGTCCGATTTATTGAATCAATAATGGCTGAAACACGGTAAAAAGTTCATTTGGCCATTAAACAAAGCGGATAAAGATAATATAATGGCGGAGAATAAAAATAATTTGACTTTAACTGACTTTAACCTATTGACAAATGTCAGAGCTGAGAGTATATTATAGACAGTTGTTAGCACTCTAACGAAAAGAGTGCTAACAAAACAGAAAGGCAGGTGAGTCAAATGGCAGATCAGGAACTTGATTTAAGAAAGAAAATAATTCTTAAAGCTATTGTGGACGATTACGTAAGTACTGCTGAACCTGTTGGTTCAAGAACAATTGCAAAGAAATATGACATGGGACTCAGCCCTGCAACAATTCGTAATGAAATGGCTGACCTTGAGGATATGGGCTATTTGATTCAGCCCCATACGTCATCCGGAAGAGTTCCTTCGGACAAGGGTTACAGAACTTACGTAAACGAGTTGCTCAATACAGATATTAAAACTGTAACAAACCTTGTAAGCATGCAGTCATATCTTGAGAAGAAGATTGATGAATTTCGTGAACTGATTCATGTGGCTTCCGAGATGCTTTCTGAGATTACAAAATACACTGCAGTTTCAGTAGTGTCCGCAGTAGATGAACTCAGAGTAAAGGCCATTCAGCTTGCTCCGCTTGAAAAAGCGAAAGTATTGGTTGTTGTGGTAATGAGTAACGACGCAATACAAAACAAAATGGTTACCGTAGACGCCGGCCTTAAGCCTGATGACATTCTTAAACTTTCAAAGGTATTAAATGATAAGTTTGTCGGTCTCTCAATATCGAATATTAAGAGCATTAACATAAATGATATTGTTTATCTTATCGGTGCGGAGAACCTGAGCATTTTACCGATAATAGACGGCGTGCTTGATTGCATGAACAGGTGTGCGGATTCGGAAGTATATCACAAAGGCGAAGCAAATATGTTTATGCATCCGGAGTTCGGTGACATCGACAAGGCAAAGAACATGCTGCAGGTGCTTCACAGCGATGATAAACTTAAGGAACTTTTTGCAAATGCAAATGCGGACGGCGGTTATATTATTAAAATCGGTTCAGAGAATTTTACTGAAGATATGAACGACTGTGCGATAATATCCGCTACATATAATATTAATGATACCTGTGTGGGAACCATCGGAGTTATAGGTCCTAAGCGAATGAATTACGCAAAAGTAATTTCCGCACTAGAGTATATAAAGAACAAGATAAACAGTCATACGGAGGAATCGGGTAATGAATGAAGAGATACTCGAAAACACCGAAGCTGCTAAAGAAGCAGCAGAGGTAAAAGAAACCGTTTCAGAGGAAAAACCTTCAAAGAAGCAGAAGGAACCGAAAGAAACAAAAAAACTTAAAGAAGAGATTGAAAAAATAAAGGCAGAGTCAAAGGAACAGATTGATCTTGCAAATGACAGATATATGAGAATCGTTGCAGAGTATGACAATTACAAAAAGCGTACCTCAAAGGAACTCGATGCAAGATACCAGGATGCAAAGCTTGACGTGCTTACGGAACTTCTCTCGGTTATTGATAATTTTGAAAGAGCAATGTCTGCGGAAAGTACTGATGCCGGATACAAAGAAGGTGTTGAACTCATTTTCAAACAGTTCATCGATCTCCTTAAAAAGCAGGGCGTTGACGAAATCGAAGCAGAAGGCAAGGAATTTGATCCTAACATGCACAATGCAGTAATGCATGTGGATGATGAAAATTTTGGACCGAACACTGTATGCGAGGTATTCCAAAAAGGATATAAAATGGGCGACAAAGTTTTAAGACACAGTCTTGTAAAAGTCGCAAACTAAACAAGTGATTAAATCTAGGAGGTAATAAATCATGGCAAAAGTAATTGGTATTGACCTTGGAACAACAAACTCATGTGTAGCAGTTATGGAAGGTGGAGAGCCTGTAGTAATCCCTAACGCAGAAGGCGCAAGAACAACTCCTTCAGTTGTTGCTTTTACAAAAGCAAACGGAAGCAACCAGAGTGAAAGACTCGTTGGTAATGTTGCAAAGCGTCAGGCAGTAACGAACCCGGACAGAACAATCATCTCAATCAAGAGAGATATGGGTACAGACAGAAAAATCAATATTGACGGTAAAAATTTCACACCACCCGAAATTTCGGCAATCATTTTACAAAAGTTAAAAGCAGATGCAGAGAGCTATCTCGGCGAAACAGTTTCTCAGGCAGTTATCACTGTTCCTGCATACTTCTCGGATGCTCAGAGACAGGCAACAAAAGACGCAGGTCGTATTGCCGGCCTTGAAGTTCTCAGAATCGTAAACGAGCCGACAGCGGCATCTCTTGCATACGGTCTTGATAAAGAGAACGAGCAGAAAATCATGGTATACGACCTTGGCGGCGGTACGTTCGATGTATCAATTCTTGAAATCGGTGACGGCGTATTTGAAGTTCTTGCAACAAACGGTGACACAAGACTCGGCGGTGATGACTTTGATAACAAGATTATTGATTACCTTGTAGATACATTTAAGGCTGAAAACGGTATCGACCTCCGTAATGACAATGCAGCAATGCAGAGACTTAAGGAAGCTGCTGAAAAAGCAAAAATCGAGCTCTCAGGCGTAATGCAGACAGAGGTTAACCTTCCGTATATCACAGCTGATGCAACGGGTCCTAAGCACCTTGTTACAACAATTTCAAGAGCTAAATTTGATGAGATGACAGCTGACCTTGTAGAAAAGACAATGGGACCGACAAGACAGGCCATGAAGGACGCAGGACTTACACCTTCAGACATCAGCAAGATTCTTTTGGTAGGTGGTTCAACACGTATTCCTGCTGTTCAGGAAGCCGTTAAGAAATACCTCGGCAAAGAACCATTCAAGGGCATCAACCCTGACGAATGCGTTGCAGTAGGTGCTGCAATCCAGGCCGGCGTACTTACAGGTGACGTTAAAGACTTGCTTCTTCTTGATGTAACACCTCTTTCACTCGGTATTGAAACAATGGGCGGTGTATTTACAAAGCTCATCGAGCGTAATACAACAATTCCTACAAAAAAGAGCCAGATCTTCTCAACAGCAGCAGACAACCAGACAGCCGTTGACGTACATGTACTTCAGGGTGAGAGAGAGCTTGCTGCATACAACAAGACGTTGGGCAACTTCCAGCTTTCAGGTATTATGCCTGCACCAAGAGGTGTTCCGCAGATTGAAGTTACATTCGATATTGATGCAAACGGTATCGTAAATGTATCAGCAAAGGATATGGGAACAGGCAAAGAGCAGAAGATTACAATCACAGCTTCATCAAACCTTTCAGATGCAGACATCGAGAAGGCTGTAAAAGAGGCTGAACAGTATGCTGCTCAGGATAAGGCTCAAAAAGAAACTGTTGAAATCAAGAACAATGCAGACAGCTCTGTATATCAGGCTGAGAAGACAATCGCTGATTTAGGCGATAAGCTTGACCAGGCTGACAAGGATTCTCTTCAGGCTGAAATCCAGAAGGTTAAGGATGCCATTGCGGCAAACGATACTGAAAAGATGAAGGCAACAACAGAGGACCTTCAGAAAGCATTCTACAAAGTTTCAGAGAAGATTTATGCACAGGCAAATCCTCAGGGTGCTGCAGGTGCTCAGGGACCTGATATGGGTGCAGGCGCAGCAGGCGGTGCAGCAGGTCATGACAATGTTTACGATGCTGACTACAAGGTAGTTGACGACGAAGACAAGAAATAATTCAGGATAAAGCGGAAATGCCCATGGCAAAATACTGCCATGGGATTTCCTGATTTTTACCGATATATTCAGGAGTAAAAAATGGCAGACAAGCGAGACTATTATGAAGTCCTGGGCGTTTCGAAGACAGCCACGGATGAAGAAATAAAAAAGGCATACAGAAAACTCGCAAAACAATATCATCCGGACTTAAATCCGGGAAACAAAGAAGCCGAAGCAAAATTCAAGGAAGCCGGAGAGGCATACGAAGTATTGGGCGACAAAGAGAAGCGTGCAAAATATGACCAGTTCGGTCATGCTGCATTTGACCCGAACATGGGCGGCGGATACGGCGGAGCAGGCTTTGATTTCGGCGGAATGGATTTCGGCGATATTTTCAGTTCTATTTTCGGCGGAGGTTTTTCAGGCGGCGGAAGAAGAAACGGACCTCAGAGAGGTGCGGACCTTAAAGCTTATCTTGAACTTACATTTGAGGAAGCTGCCTTCGGATGCAAGAAAACTCTCAGCATAACCAAAAATGTTCCGTGTGACGAATGTGAGGCAACAGGTTCAAAGTCAAGGACATCAACAACCTGTCAGACATGTCACGGAACAGGACAGGTTAAAGTAACACAAAGCACAATGTTCGGAGCATTCCAAAATGTAAGAACATGTGAAAAATGCGGAGGAACGGGTAAGATTATAACTGACCCGTGCGGATCCTGCGGAGGAAAGGGCTTTGTCAAGAAAGCAGTCAAGACAGAAGTTCAGATTCCGGGAGGTATTGATGACGGACAGACACTGTCTCTTTCGGGACAGGGCGAGCCCGGTAAAAACGGCGGACCTGCAGGCGATCTTCTTGTCGCAGTCAGAGTAAAGAAACACTCAGTTCTGAAGAGAGAAGGATTTGATATTTTCTCAGAAGCAACAATATCATTTACACAGGCGGCACTTGGTGATGAGGTAAAGGTTACAACTCTTGACGGCGAGGTTTCAATGTCAATTCCGGCAGGAACACAACCCGGCGTTTCATTTAAACTCAAGGGAAAAGGAACCGAAAAACTCAGAGGTAGCGGAAGAGGCGACCAATATGTTAAAATCAATGTGGCCGTTCCAAAGAAACTGAACGAAAAGCAGAGGGAACTTCTCCAGCAGCTTAAGGTTTCGTTCGGTGAAACAGGAACGATTAAAAATGTGACGGAGAAAAAGCCTTTTTGGAAAAAGTAAAAAATCATGAATATCAAAACTGACTGGAAACCAAATGCAGAGAACACCCGCAAAGAATGCGGAACATTCACTTTTGATACGAATATGCGTGGCCTGGAATTTACTGTACGTAATCCGGGCTATACGTATTTTATGAAGCTGTTTGTGGATGATGAATGTTTGACAAAATTTGCGGTAAACAATACGTATATTGATAACGAAACAGAAACCTTCACGGTTGAAATTCCCGAGATAGAAAAAGGCGAACATAAGATTATGTTCGAAGCCGACTATTTTGATTCTGGAACATATTTTGAAGGTGTTAAATTCACGGAAGGAAGTCCGCTTGATAAGCTCGAATATGAGACGACTGATGCTGAAACAAGAGATACATACAACGATCTTATGACAGCAACGGATATGCTGGGAAGAAAAGTTATTTCTTCTGAAGAAGCAGGTCCCGTAAGAGATAAAATCGTCGGACTTTTCTACTGGACATGGAGAAACCAGGACATAGACAAGAGAGCAGTTAATCTGACAAAGCTTCTTGAAAGAGCTCCTGAGGCAGAGTATGACATTTATCATCAAGAGTGGACTGATCATGATGCAGTTCACTGGAACGAACCGTTCTACGGCTTTTACAGAAATGATGACCCGTACGTAATCAGAAAGCATATGCAGTATTTTGCAGATGCCGGTGTTGATGTTATTTTCTTTGATAATACAAACGGCTGCTTTGTATGGTTTGATGCGTGTATGGCAGTAATTAAAGAGATGGAAAGAGCAAAAGCAGACGGAATCAAAGTTCCGAAGTTTGCATTTATGCTTCCTTTCTATCCCGGCGGAAATACATACAATCAGATTTGCGGTGTTTATCAGGACATATACCAGAAGGGTCTTTACAGGGATCTTTGGTTTATGTGGGACGGCAAGCCACTTGTCATGGCGTATGAGGAAAGTCTTCCTGAGGCAGTTGCTTGCGATGATGAAGCAGCAAACAGAGAAGAAATCAGAGAGTTCTTCACATGGAGAAGCGGACAACCTTTATATGCCGGCGGAAAGCTCGGCGGTCCTTGGAAACATCCTCATTGGGGATGGCTTGAAATCGCACCTCAGAACGGATATGCAAAACGTGAGGACGGAACATTTGAAATGTGTACGGTCGGAGTTGCACAGAATGCGCGGGACGGCTTAATCTGTACGTGCTTCAACGACAAGAACACATTCGGAAGAAGCTATACATTCAAAGACAAACACACCCGGGTAACTGAGGATTCATATCTTTACGGATACAACTTCCAGGAGCAATGGGACAATGCAATGAAGATTGACCCTGAATTCGTTTTCATCACAGGATGGAACGAGTGGAAGATGGGTAAGTGGACAGGTGAGCCGTGGATTAAAGACGGCTCAGGTCAGATCGCCTTTGTTGACCAGTATGACCGGGAACACAGCCGTGACATTGAGCCCGACATTGACGGATATCTTGATACATATTATTTGCAGATGGCATCAAACATCAGAAGATTCAAGGGACTTCCGCACGTTGAAATTCCGAAGGAAAAGAAGACAATCACAAAGATGGCTGATTGGTCAGATGTTCATCCTGACTATATCTCTCACAAGGGCACGGCTGCCCACAGAGATTACAAGGGCTATGAAGGTTATGTATATAAGAACAACACAGGCAGAAACAACATTGTTCTCTGTAAAATGTGTTACGATGACGAAAATATTTATGCGTATGCCGAATGTTCATGCGACATCAATAAAGACGGCAGCAATGTAATGCAGCTTTTAATTGATGCTGACAGAGACAAATCAACCGGATGGGAAGGCTACGATTTTATTCTTGACACAACAAACACTGAATGTGTTATTGAAGGAAATAAAATGTATTATGTGATTCCGAGAAGTATGGTAGGACAGCAGGAAGGAACACCGAATATTGAATTTAAATGGAGCGACAACATCGAGCTTACGAATGTGATGAATTTCTATCGTGACGGAGATTGCGCACCATTCGGAAGATTCAATTTCGTGTATAGGGTATAACGGAGAATGGAAAGAATCCTTGATGCACATTGTCACATTTATCCCGAGAAAATCGCTGCAAGAGCAGTTGAGGCAATCGGTAAGTTTTATGATATTGAAATGGATCTCGACGGCACGGTTAACTGCCTTATTGAGACAGGAATGAAGGCCGGAGTGACGGACTTTCTTGTTCACTCGGTTGCAACGACTCCTAAACAGGTTACTTCAATAAATGAGTTTATTGCATCGGAAGTTGC
>CAMFNB010000017.1 GCA_945965275.1 uncultured Clostridia bacterium
GCTTACTCAATCTTGCTTCCTCTTCCTTTGTAAAAATATACATATATTATATATTGTGTATAAAAATATTGCAAATTATGGTATACTTTGCACAAATAATTTAAAAAATTGTATAGGCGGTGCAAAATTATGATTAATGTAGGAATTGTAGGATACGGTAACTTAGGTCGCGGAATTGAAGCTGCTCTTTTACAGACAAGCGACATGAAGCTTGCCGGTGTATTTTCAAGAAGAAACCCTTCAACTGTAAAAACACGTACAGATGTACCGGTGTACAGTATGGATGATCTTTTAAATCACAAAGATGAAATCGACATTCTCGTACTTTGCGGCGGCAGTGCAACAGACTTGCCTGTTCAGACACCTGCCCTTGCCGAGAACTTCAATGTAATTGACAGCTTTGATACGCATGCCAAAATCCCGGAGCATTTCGCCAGTGTGGACGCCGCAGCTAAAAAGGGCGGCAACATTGCAATCATCTCCTGCGGATGGGATCCCGGAATGTTCTCACTTAACAGACTTTATGCAAATTCAATTCTTCCTGAAGGAAGTGATTATACCTTCTGGGGTAAGGGTGTTTCACAGGGACATTCAGATGCCATCAGAAGAATAGAGGGTGTTGCAGACGCAAGACAGTACACCATTCCGGTTGACAGTGCTCTTGAAGCCGTAAGAAGCGGCAGCGCTCCCGAACTCACAACAAGACAAAAGCATACACGTGAATGTTTTGTAGTTGCAAAGGAAGGTGCCGATCTTGCAAAGATTGAAAAAGAAATCGTTGAGATGCCTAACTACTTCTCAGACTATGACACAACAGTTCATTTCATTTCGGCTGAGGAGATGGCAAGGGATCACAGTGAGCTTCCGCACGGCGGTTTCGTAATCCGCACCGGCAAGACAGGCCTCAATAAAGAACATAACCATGTAATCGAATACAGTCTGAAACTTGATTCAAACCCTGAGTTCACTGCATCAGTTATCACGGCTTTTGCACGCGCTGCAGTTCGTCTTCACAAGGAAGGCGCAACAGGCTGCAAGACAGTATTTGACATTGCTCCCGCTTACCTCTCACCTCTCTCAGGTGAAGAATTAAGAAAGAAGATGCTTTGATATGGAAAAGGTTCACACAGATAATGCGCCGGCTGCAATCGGCCCTTATTCACAGGCAGTCATTGCAAACGGTCTTGTATACAGTTCAGGTCAGATTCCGATTAATCCGGCATCCGGGAAAATAGAAGCAGAAGGAATCGAGGCTCAGACTGAACAGGCAATCAAAAACCTGTCAGCGGTCCTTGAAGAAGCCGGAACGAATATTTCAAAGGCAATAAAGACAACTTGCTTCTTAAAGAATATGGGAGACTTCGGAGCATTCAATGAAGTCTACGCAAAACATTTTACAGACAAGCCTGCAAGAAGCTGCGTGGAGGTTTCAAATCTTCCGAAGGGTGCACTTGTTGAAATTGAAGTAATTGCTGAAATATAAAGTAAAAGGGAGAGGATGATTCCTCTCCCTTGTTTTTTCATTTTTTATCAGGCCTCGTCAATAAGACTTTCCGGTTCTTCTTCAGTTATGTCAGGCCCCGTTTCATTGCCCGGTAAAAGCTTATCGTTGATTTCATTACAGCACTTGATTGTATCTTCCAGATTATCTCTGTTGAATATTATTATTTCTCCGGCCTTTGTTGTAAGAACGATTCCGTTGGCAACCTTCTTATACATAAAAAGTGAGAATGCACCGTACTGTTCTGAATGGTACTGGCCTGTCATTGTTCTGAGAGTTTCCGTTCCCATTGTCTTAAGTCCGACATCCACATTTTCAACCACCTGAACCGATTCGATGTCTTCGTAGTATAATGTTTTCTTTTCGACAAGAGTTCCCTCAATAGTAAGGCAAACCTCACCCACGTCCACCTTAATGCTGCCCATGAACAAGAACAGGCAAAGGCCGACAAGGGCAATTACACCCAACACTATTCCTAATATGGTTCTCTTATCAAAATTCATTGCATTTCCTCACTCCCGGTTATTATATAACAATGAATGCTTCTCAGTCAAAGCTTATGTTCGGGTTTTACTTTTTTCATCCACAAATCATACTGTTCGGGACGCTTAGTGGATTGGTTCCTGATTTCCAATCCACAAATCATACTATTTGGAGTGCTTAGTGGATTGATTCCTGATTTCCAATCCACAAATCATACTGTTTCGGGCGCTTAGTGGATTGATTCCTGATTCTTTGTCCACACGATGTGTCATTTTCGGGTTTTGCGTGAACAAGTACTTGCCTTTTCGGTTCGATTCCTGGTTTTTCAATCCACTGGGTATACTGTTTTAAGTGCTTAGTGGATTGATTCTTGATTCCCAATCCACAAATCATACTCTTTGGATCGCTTAGTGGATTGATTCTTGATTCCCAATCCACAAATCATACTATTTGGGACGCTTAGTGGCTCGGATCTTGATTTTATGTCCACACGATGTGAAGTTTTTTGGACTCGTGTGAATCAAAGCTCACATCACTTTACTATTCTCCCAAAAGAATATAGAATAAACGAGTTATGAAGAATTTCACTTTCAGCAACAGAATACGCAAGCTCGCTGAAATTGCGGGACCCTGCAATACCATGGCGGACATAGGAACAGACCATGCTCTGTTACCCATATTCATGTTAAAAGAAGGCCTCTGTAAAAAGGCAATTGCCTGTGACATCAACGAAAGCCCACTTGCCAAAGCCGCACTTGACGTAAGCGAAGCCGAAATTGATTCAGCTCTCGTAGACTTAAGACTGGGCAACGGACTTGAAAGACTTCAACCAGGCGAATGCGATACAATAGTCATTGCCGGAATGGGCGGACTGCTGATTGCCGACATTCTTGAAAACGGTAAAAAGATTTTCGAAAAACCATGCAGACTCATTATGCAGCCAAACACCTGCCGTCCGGAACTTCGCACATATCTTGCGGAGAACGGCTTTGAAATATCAGATGAATCCGCAAGCGAGGACGAAGGACACACATACCTTTTCATAACCGCGGAATATACAGGCGTGAAAAGAACCATTGATTTCAAAGAATCAGTGCTCGGCACAAAGCTTCAGGATAAACCCGAGGACTTTAAAATATACTGTGCCGAACTGAAAGAAAAATATGAAAGAAAGCTTGACGGGCTGCGTATGTCACAACAGGACGTAAGCGAAGAAATACAAAAAGCAGAATTAATATTAAAGGAAGTCAGATTATGAGACCGAGAAAGAAAAAGAATCTTGATAAAAGAATGGACAGTTGTTCTGAAATCAACATCACGGAGCCGGAGCAGATGAAAGGCCACTGGAGAAACGGCGACAGGCCTCTCCACGTTGAAATAGGATGCGGCAAAGGTGCATTTGTAACAGGTATGGCCGAGAAACATCCTGAGATTGATTTTGTAGCCATTGAAATGGTTGCGGACGTAATGGTAATGGCAATGGAAAAGACAATGGATAAAGGCCTTACAAATATCAGATTCATCTCAGTCAATGCGCAGAAGCTTCTTGAAATTTTTGAGCCCGGCGAGGTTGACCGCGTATATATTAATTTCTCTGACCCGTGGCCGAGAAACAAGCAGCATAAGAGAAGACTCTCATACCCCACCTTCCTTAAGATGTATCAGGAAATCATGGGCGGACACGGAGAAGTTCATCAGAAAACCGATAATCACGACTTATTCATGGATTCACTTGAATACTACAAAGAATCAGGATGGACACTTAACCATCTCACATACGATTTGCATAATCCGGAAGAAAACGAAGAAGGTTTCGAACCCGACACAGTTGTGACCGAATACGAAACCCGTTTCATGAATTTAGGACAGCCTATCTACAGAGTTGAAGCAACAATTTAAAGCCCTGCTTTGACAATCATTTCTTCAATGTGCATTGCACTGTCAACATATGTTTTGTAACTGCCTGCGAAAGGATCTTCAACATCCCCGCCGCAGGCTTTTTCAGCGAGCGTGAAAACCTTATCGGCATACTCAGGGAAGAATCCCAGCAGAACTCTCTTATGTCCTGCTGTCATGGTAAGAATCAAATCAGCTTTATCAAGAATTTCAGCTGTCACTTTGGTTGCCCTGTGCTGCGAACCGTCAATCTCGTAAATGTCCTTTAATACATCCACTGCATTTTCAGTAGGCCATCCGCCGTCCTCGGCATAAACTCCTGCCGAACTTACCTCAGTTGCACAGGCTTCGATTTCTCCTGCAGCCATTCTCTTTTCGATAAGGCCCTTCAGAATATATTCTGCCATAAAGCTTCTGCATGTATTTCCGGTGCATACAAAAAGGATTTTTTTACAGGGAACCATAAGGCATCCTGCTGCGCGGTATAATCTGTTCATTACTGCATAACCCACGCCATCCTCTTTCATTGCTGTCGCATACACTTCCGTAATGCCACAGTCATCGAAGTCCCTTAGTGTTGCAAACAGCTTTGCGGCCTGCGTTTCACCGTCATCGGCTTTTCCCATACATACAATGTTATCTTCTTTGGAAAAATATTTTTTCTGCTCATCAGTAATCATGGCAGCAGCCTTTGCATTTCTTAACCTTGCATTTTCAAGAGCCCATGCAATTCTCTTTGCCACCGTGTCACTGTCACCCTGAAGAATTACAACCTTCGCATTTGGTGCATAATGCTTGTATTTGAGTCCCGGAGATTTCGGTTTTTCTATGTCTTCCTTCGGCTGCTCTTCTTTTTTCCAGGCAAGCTGTGTTGCTTCAGGTAAAATTTTCTTTACCATTTCAAGCGTGACTCCGCCCGGTCTCAATATACACGGCACCTCTCCCGTAAGATCTATTACAGTTGACTCAAGTCCCACTCTGCAGGCACCGCCGTCAATTATAGCATTGACTTTGCCGTCCATATCTTCTTTTACATGAGAAGCAAGTGTCGGACTTGGTTTTCCTGATGTGTTGGCACTTGGTGCAGCTATCGGTGTGCCGACAGCCTCAATGAATTTTCTTGCATATTTGTTTTCCGGAAGTCTGATTCCCACTGTTCCCAGGCCGCAGGTTACAGCATCAGGCACAGACTCATTCTTTGTTACAATCATAGTAAGCGGTCCGGGCCAAAATGCCTTGGCAAGCTTATTGAATCTTTCTCTTTCGGTTTCCGTCATGGAAGAAACATCGTCAGCCTTTTTAACGTCGGCTATATGCACAATCAAAGGATTGTCAGCGGGTCTTCCCTTGGCGGTAAAAATCTTTTTTACAGCCTCTCCGTTCAGTGCATCCGCACCGAGGCCGTACACTGTCTCAGTCGGAAATACGACAAGTCCGCCCTCACCGATTATCTCTTTGCAGTGAGCGAGGAACTCCGCAGTTTCCTCCGAATCAATATTTTTTTCATTTACTGTAAAATATTCCGTTACCATTAAAAATCGCCCTGACTTCCGGCTGCAAGCTTGGCACTCTGATCGACAGTTATGAGTGCATCAATTACTTCATCCAAATCACCGTCGAGAATTTCTCCCAGCTTGTATAATGTTAAATCTATTCTGTGGTCTGTCACTCTGTTTTGAGGATAGTTGTATGTTCTTATTCTTTCGCTTCGGTCGCCCGTTCCCACTTGGCTCTTTCTGTCATCTGAAAGAAGCCTGTCATGTTCTTCCTTCTCTTTTTCATAAAGCTTAACCTTGAGCATGCTGATGGCCTGTTCCTTATTTTTTAGCTGAGAACGCTGATTCTGACAGGTAACAACAATTCCCGTGGGTTTATGGGTTATACGGATGGCTGAATCTGTTTTGTTAATATGCTGACCGCCGGCACCGCCGGATCTGTATGTGTCTATCTGACAGTCATTCATGTCAAGATTGACCTCAACATCAGGAGTTTCCGGGAGCACGGCAACAGTTGCCGTTGATGTATGAATTCTTCCCTGGGATTCGGTTGCAGGCACACGCTGTACTCTGTGAACACCGGACTCAAACTTAAGCCTTGAATAAGCACCGCGTCCCTTTATCATAAATACAATTTCTTTAAGTCCGCCGATTTCTGTCTCGCTTTCGTCAACAACTTCAGTTGACCAGCCCTGCTTCTCAGCATATTTGGAATACATGCGGAACAGAACCGCACCGAAAAGCGCAGCCTCCTCTCCGCCGGCTCCGCCGCGGATTTCCACATATACGTTTTTTGAATCGTTGGGGTCCTTGGGTGTGATGAGAATTTTAAGCTGCTTTTCAAGCTCCGCTTTTTTCTCCTTCAGATCATTGAACTCTGCCTGAGCCATTTCTCTGAAATCATCTTCCAGTGTTTCGTCAAGAAGAGCCCTTGTCTCAGTGAGATTTGTTTCGTTTTCCTTGTATTCTCTGTATGTGTTTACGATTTCTTCAAGTTCACTGTGTTCTGTTGCAACCTTTCTGTACTCATCGGTGTTACCGAGTACCTCCGGGTCAGTGAGCTTTTGCGTAAGCTCTTCATATCTGTTTTCAGCTGCCTGTAATTTTGAGAACATATCAGTACTCCGTTCTTCCCTGCATTGCTCTTGCAAGAGTTACTTCGTCAGTATATTCAAGATCTCCTCCTACCGGAATGCCGTGAGCAATTCTCGTAACACGCACACCCAGCGGCTTAATGAGTTTTGCTATATACATTGCAGTTGCTTCACCCTCCACCGTCGGGTTTGTCGCAATTATGACTTCCTTGATATTTTCATTGATTCTCAAAATGAGTTCTCGAATTTTGATATCGTCTGCGCCTACACCTGCAAGAGGAGAAATTGCTCCGTGAAGAACATGATAAACACCCTTGTATTCTCTTGCTCTTTCCATTGCCGCAACATCCCTCGGATCCTGAACTACGCAGATAGTGGAATGGTCACGCGAATCATTTTTACAGATTTCACACTGTTCTCCGTCAGATATGTTCTGGCATACGGTACAGAATTTGAGATTTCTTCTCGCAGCCAAAATGGCACCGGCAAGTTCCTCTGCCTGTTCTTCCGTTCCGTTCAAAACATGAAAAGCCAGGCGTTGCGCGTTTTTACGGCCAATGCCCGGTAATTTTGCAAATTCTTCAATTAATTTTGTCAGGGTTGCTGAGAATAAGGCCATCAGATAAGACCGCCTAATGATGCGCTGTATTTGCTCATTGTTTCTTCATTGAGAGCTTCGCATTTCTCTGTTGCATCGTTGAGCGCAGCAAGAATCAAATCTTCAAGCATCTCAACATCGTCAGGATCAACAACCTCGGGTTTAATCTTAACTGACTTAACCTTCTGGTCACCTGACATAACGATTGTTACTGCTTCTCCGCCTGCAGTACCTGTGATTTCCTGCTCAGCGATTTCTTCTTTATCTTTTTCCATGGCTGCCTGCATAGCCTGAGCCTGCTTGAGCATAGCCTGCATGTTATTTCCCTGTCCTGCATTCGGTCTTTTAACACCGAATCCGCCTCTTAAACCTTTTCCCATTTTGTATATCCTCCTGAATTAAACTTTTAAGAAAAATGTGTCCGGATTTTCCGGGTCAAAGCATTCGTTGCACCACATGAATGTAACAAGATCATCCGTACCCACATTCTCAATGTTGTGAGTGTAACCCGGAAGCATGCTTACAACCTGAAGCTTTTCGCCGCTTACTCTGAACTCATATGTTTTGTCTTCGTCAATTTTTCTGAGTCTGATGATACCTTCGCCTGATACAACAAGGAATTTTTCATTCTTTGTATTGTGCCAGTGATTGCCCTTTGTGATTCCCGGCTTTGCAACATTAACGGAGAACTGGCCGCAGTTAATTGTGCGGATAATCTCTGTAAAAGAACCCCTCTGGTCCACATTCATCTTGAGATCATAAACCATTTCCTCTTCCGGAAGGTATGAAAGATATGTTGCGAAAAGCGCTCTTTCGATAGGATGCTCATTTGAAGGAACATCAAGTGTTTTCGATGATGCCTTATACTTCTCAAGGAGTTCCACTATTTTACCCAGCGTAATTGAATAAACCGGTTCAATATAGCAGAGGTTATCCTCTTTGTTTTTATTTGCCCGGCCTTTTGATGCTCTTGTAATTTCCGCAACAACATCATCAATATACACAAGACTCATCTGATGATTCGGGTCGTTTACTGTAATCGGAAGTCCTCTTGCGATATTATGGCAGAAGGTCGCAACCGCACTGTTATAGTTAGGTCTGCACCACTTGCCGAAAACATTCGGCATTCTGTATATAAATACTTCTACGCCGTTTTCTTTTCCGTAACTGAAAATCAAATCCTCTCCGGCCTTTTTTGAAATGCCGTACGGATTGTCAAGAGCAGCCTGAATTGAAGATGTGATCAATACAGGAGCTTTGTTTCCGTTTTCTTTGAGCTTATCCAAAAGAGTCGAAGTGAAACCGAAGTTTCCTTTCATGAATTCCTCTTCATCCTTAGGACGATTTACACCTGCAAGATGGAATACGAATTCGCACTCCTTTGTATATTTATCCAAGAGACCCGGATCTGTGTCGATGTCATATTCGAAAATTTCATAGTTTTCATCAAGTGAAAGATTTGCGATAAGATTTTTACCGACAAATCCTTTTGCTCCGGTAACAAGTACTTTCATAGTGCTACGCGAACCTCCGGTTTTGTTTCTTTATGATATGCAATATATGAGCCGTAAACAAACATATATATGATAACAAAATGCTTGTGAGAGTAGTTTACGGCGAAAATATCTGAGATAAAGCTTACTGCAATAAGCGTGAACATAAGTGAGCCGAGGAGCTTTGTTTCTTTGCTCTGTTTTGAAAGAATTACAGATGCGATTGCAAGACCCACGGGAACAATATAGTGAAGGGTTGTTCCTATAAGTCCGATGCCGGTAAGAAGTTCAATGTAGTTGTTATGCGAGAATGCATAGAAACCTACAATGTTCTTTGATACCATGGCAAATGTATTCAGACCCTGACCGTAAATCGGACTTTCCTCGAATACTTCAATACCCTTTTGGATGAGCTCCAGTCGTTTGTTGGCAGATGAGTCACCCGAACCTTCCGTAAACAGATCGAAGAACTGCTCGAATCTGTAACCGAGCACGTTATAGAATGCAGGCACATTAAATACCATGTAAACCACAATACCGATAACCGAAAGCACGAGAATTGTTGCGAGACCTACGGGCTGATCCTTCGATGAGAAGCCAAACATAATCATAAGAACAACGCCCACGAGAAGTACAACGAGAGCGGATCTTGATCCTGTCATGGCACAACAAACCGCAAGAAGAAGCTCAACCGGAATCTTCCACCATTTGAACTTTCTGAAAATGGAATACATGCATACGATACCGCCGAGACCCAGACGTACACCTACCTCGTTTTTGTTAGAGATGGCTTCGCCGAATCCCTCGCTTCCGAAGCCGCCCTGTAAAATGAGATAAACACAGGCCATGCACGAAACGGTCACGAATATGATTTCAAATTTGATTGTGTTCTCAGGATGTGAAAAGTAGTTTGTACCGACAACAAACAGCAAAAGAAGAATTGCAACGGTTATTGTCTTTGTGGTGCTGATTCCGGGCTCAATACTGTAAAAAATCGAGAGAAAGCAGGAAATTACAAACAATGCATAAATTCCGCAGAGAAGAGGGAATTTAAAGTTCTTTGAGTCATTTAAAAGTACACAGAGAGTAAAGAAAGCAGTAAAGGCATGTCCCACCAAAGAGAGCACCGTGCTTTCCGGGAAGATAAAGTATATAGACAGCAGGCCGAACAAAGCAGCATCTTCCAATGTTATTTTTTCTAAATACTTACTCACCGATAATCTCCATGAAATCCGCAACAGACTTCTCTGCAGAAAAGTCCATGGCGCGTTTGTAACTTAACCCTTTAAGTTTATCATATAAGGCAGTATCGGTCAAAGAAAGCACAAGCTTTTCAGCCAGTTCTTCCTCGCCTCCCTCAATAGGTCCGGAGAGGATGCCATACTTGCCCTCTTCAAGAATTTCCGCAGGTCCGGTCATGCATCTTGCTGCCACAATCGGGAGCTCACAGGTTAATGCTTCAACAAGAGCATTCGGGAAACCTTCTGCAATTGAAGGCATTGCATATACATAGCTTTTGCACATAATGTTGAAAGGATTTTTTCTGTCTCCCGCAAGATATATATCTTCTGCAAATTTGCTGTTCTTCGCAGCCTTTATAACATTGTCGGCATTATCTCCCTTTCCGCCTACCAGACAAAGTCCTGCATCGGGAACCTTCTCCTTAACCATTTCAAAAGCACGGATAAGTTCCTCCTGTCCTTTAAGCTTTGCAAGTCTTGCCACACAGGTAATCGTCCTGTGTGACTCGAGAAACTTCTCAAGTTCAGGATCGCTTAGAGGTTGCTTTTTACCGTTTTCAATTGCTTCAAAATCAATCAAGTTATAGTTAAAAAAGGTCTTGTCCGGGCTTCCGTTGTAATGCTCACGATAGTATTCGCAAAGCTGCTTTGAATTGAAAATAATACCGTCAAGTTTCTTCTCTGCAGTGGTAAATGCTCTCGGGTCATACATGAGATCCTTGAAACCCCTGCATGAGATGAACTGCTTAACGCCCTTGAATCTGCAAAGAGTGTTCAATCTGTTTCCCGCTTTTCTGACTGAAACGATAATATCGGGTTTTTCCCTTTTGATAAGCTTCTTGTATCGCTTCATTCTCTTGAGAAGATTGAGAACTCTGTTCAGTTTGCCGGAGACAGCAGGTGTCTCAAGAGATTCAAATCGGCAGATAAGCGGATAATCACAGTCGGAAACATTTGCCACAACCATTACGTCGTGTCCCATATTTGTAAGCTCTGTCGAAATATTGCTTACCCATCTTTCACTGCCGCCGAAAAGCATCTCGGGAATCAGAAAAATTATCTTCATGTCATTCACCTAAATATTTAATAAAATCTTTGACAACATTGTCGGATAAGAATCTTGCTGCTTTGTTAAGGCTCGCCTGTCTCATGGGCTTTAGTTCTCCCGGATTGTCGGCAAGTCTTAAAAGAGTTTTCTTCAAGGCTTCTTCCACGTTGTCCATATCAAGAAGAAGACCTGACTTTCCGTCATCAATCATATCATGAGAGTTCTGCCACTCACTTGCGATTACCGGAAGTCCTGCCGAATATGCGTCAAGAATTGTTCCCGGCATTCCTTCTGTTTTATAAAGTGTCGGGAAAAGAAGTGCATAATAGTCCTTGAGCACCCCTGTTGTTTTATCATAAGGAACTACACCTGCATATGAAACTGCATCCGAAAATGATTTTTCCAGTTCACTCCACCAGTCCGTAAACTGCGGATGGATTGCTCCGTAAACATCAAGTTTGAATACCATTCTTTCCTTCTGTTCATTGACGTAATCAACGGCATGTGCGGCAATATCAATTCCTTTGAGAGGTACCAGTCTTGAAAACGTGCAGAGTTTGTACGGTTCTTTGTCCTGTATTTCAACGGGCTCGTCCAGAATTTCAAGATTCTTGAAATTCGGCATGTAATATACATTGTCAAAGCCCTTTGCCTCGAGCTTTTCAATCATGTTGTTTGATTCGACATAGATGCCGTCAAACTTTTTGAGTTTTTTTATCATGGACGGATGCTCATCGAGAAGCTTCGGAAGCCAACCGCCGATTACGATGTAGTGAAGTTTCTTTTTACCGAACTTATTCAAAAAGGAATACAAAGGAACAAACACCCTTATTCCGCGGAATGCAGGCATAATGATGATGTTCTTTGAATTTTTGAAAAGTTTGATTGTGGAGCTTAAGAATTGCGGAATTCGCTTCTTCCAGGAGTTTGTGTCAGCATATGCAATGTTGTCTTCCCCGCAGAACTCACAAAGTTTTTCATAAAGAATTCTTGTTTTTACGGTTTGTCCGTCTGTGTGACTTCCGTCACCAAAATGTCCGCATATACCTGCAAGTTTCATTATACTTCTCCCGTCAGTGCCTTTCTGAATGATTCGATTACATATGTCTGCATCTCATCCGTAAGTTTTGTATAGAGAGGCAATGTAATTTCACACTGATAGAGATTAAACGCATTCGGATAATCTTCAATCCTGTATCCGAGATTCTTGTATGCTGTAAAAAGAGGCAACGGCTTATAGTGAACATTAGTTGCAACATCGTACTCCGCCATCTTTATGATGATTTCGTTTCTCTGAGCTTCTTTGATATACTCGCCTGTCTTTGCATCCTTAACCTTTACGAACATAAGGTGACAGCTTGACACAAAGTTGTCATCCCAGTGTTTCGGAAACTCAACGGGAAGATCTGAAAGTTCTCTTTCATATCTCTCAATCATTTCCTTACGTCTTGCAAGAACTGATTCGTATCTTTTAAGCTGCGATCTTCCGAGGGCCGATGCGATATCAGTTAAGTTATATTTATATGCAGGAGAAATGATATCATATTCCCATGCGCCCTTTTTGTTCTTTGCGAGAGCATCCTTTGACTGTCCGTGAAGAGAAAGACAGTTAAGCTGCTTATATATTTCTTCCGCATCCAGTTTTTCATTCTTTTTCCAGGTAATTGCACCGCCCTCTGCAGTTGTGAGGTTTTTTACCGCATGGAAAGAGAAAGAAGTGAAATCAGCTGCATTTCCGCTCATAATGCCGTTTCTTCTTGCTCCCAAGCTGTGCGCCGCATCGCATACAACGGCAATTCTGCCAAGCTTTTCCTGAATATCCGTTTCCGGTACGAAAGCGTCTTTCTTTGATTCAACAATGCTGTATATTTTGTCATAGTCCAGCATAATTCCGCCGAGGTCAACACATACAATTGCCTTTGTCTTCGGGGTTATTGCATCTGCGATTTTTTCGTAGTCAAAATGGAATTCATACTCTGCCGAATCAATCATGACGGGAGTTGCACCGAGATGCACGATTGTGCTTGCAGATGCCGTATATGTATATGCAGGAACAATAACTTCATCTCCCGGCTTTACTCCGAGCAGTTTGAGTATAAGGAACAAGCCCGCCGTAGCTGAATTAACGCAAAGCGTTTTTTCAGTTCCGCAATATTCAGAAATTTCTTTTTCAAATGTCTTTGTTTCGGGACCGGTTGTAATCCAGCCTGATCTGAGGACCCTGGTTACGGCCTCTATATCTTCTTCTCTGATGTCCGGTGGTGAAAAATCAATATGCATATCCGAATATGCCTCCTTCTGTTGCACCCTCTAATAAATATCTTTGTGTTTTTGACAGCACATGCATCCCGTGCTGTGACAATTTTTCTTCAAGAACAGAATAGGCCGATTCTATTTCCGGTTTTCTGTCCTTAATTCCGTGAGCATCGCTGCCGAGTACAATCGGCACCTCCGCTTCAAGGAGCTTAATAATGTACTTGCGCAGTTTCCTGTTCTTAAAAGCCTCTGCATTCATCTGAATAACAGAATTTGGTATACCGATTACTCTTTCCAAATCATCCTTTGAAAGAATATCGAGATACCTGTTTAAATGCGCTATTACTATTTTCAAATCATATTTGAAAGCAATATTTTCCATTGTTTCAACGGTTCTGCTTTCAAGGCCGACGAACGGCATTTCCATTAACAAAGAATTTGTTCCTGAAAAACAAAGTTCTTTGATTTTGTTCTCGTTTATTAAATCAGATTCAACCTTGACCTCAGCACCAACCAATACAGTCGGGAGCTTATGTCCGTTTCCTCTTCTTTCAATCTCTCTGTGAAGTCCGTCAACGGACCTGTTTCTTCGTCTTAAGAAGTCATTTATTGACTCCCTGTGATGATAATAGTGCGGTGTAAGGCATACTGTCTCGACACCCTGCTTCGAGAGCATTTCAAGCATATCCGCCGATTCTGCCGATGATGTGGACCCGTCATCTATTTTCGGTAAAATATGCGAATGAAAATCGCAGCGTGTCAAATCATGCGTTGTTTTCCTTAGATTGCTTTGACTTCTCACTCTTACCACCGTAACCGTATCCGTAACTGTAACCGTAGTTATCGTATCCGTAACCATACTTGCCCTTCTTTGCCGAATTGAATGACGGAATCTCGCCAAAGAAAGGAGCATTGATAATTTCAAGCACTGATTCTTTATCCTTAATTGTTGTGTCTTTATATGCAAGAATATAGAAAATTGCAAAGCTTCCGATTAATCCGATGAGGAATCCGAGAACTGCGTACAGGCTGAGATTCGGTGATGCCGGAACCGTTGATGTTTTGGCTGTTCCGACGATTTCAATATTTTCAACCTTTGTAATTGCTTCGATTACCTGTTTTGCATTTCTCGCAACAGACATACAAATATCTCTTGAATCGTCTGCAGAAGGAGTTTTAGCCTCAACCTTAACGAACATTGCGTCGTTAATCTGAGAGAAAGTAAGCATATTTCTCAATCTTGAGATTGTATATTTTCCGCCCATGTCCTCAACTACCTTAGACATAACGGCATCGTTTTTCATAAATACGATATATGTTGCAGTAAGCTGCTGTGATGAACTGATATCACTGCTTGAAATAATGTTCTGGTCTGTAATCTTATTATTAACAAAGATTTCAATTGATGATCCGTATAACGGCGTTACCATTGTTTTTGCGAATACAACTCCTCCGATTGCGAATACAATTGAAGAAAGTAAAATGAATACAAGATTCTTTTTAAAAACTGCAACTAAACTCTTTAAGTTAATGCTTTTGTCCACTTTCCGCATACTCCTTTTTGTGCATAAATAAACAAAATAATTATATCATTTCACGATATAAAGTCAACAAACAGCAGGCTGTAAAATGCCGTTAAAACGCAGAAAAAAGCCCGTGCCGATTACTCGGTACGGGCTTTGAATTAAGCAAGTTTAAAGCTTAAATTATTTAGCTTCAACATATGCATACTGGAGGTACCAGTAGCCATATGGGCTGTGCCATGATCCCTGAAGGTCAGGGCTCTGGAGCCAGAAGTCGTTGTAGTAAGCAACAGGAATGTTAGCATAGTCAGCTGCTGCAATTTTCTCAGCTTCGTGGAGATACTTAAAGTGATCAGCTGTATCAGCGCACTTTGAACTCTCAATAGCTGCATCGAATTCAGCGCTGCTGTACTTACCGTCGTTGTTACCGTTTGTTGAAGTAAGAAGTTCAAGCATGTTAGAAGGATCGTTGTAGTCCATTACCCAACCGTTACGAGCCATCTCGTACTCACCTGCACGTCTTAAAGGAGTGAATGAAGCCCACTCGACTTTGTCGATGTTAAGAGTGATTCCAAGTTCCTTGTATGCCTGCTGTAAGTACTCAGCAACTGCTACATGGTAACCTGCGTCGTTTGTTGAATATGTGATTGTCGGGAATCCTTCGCCGTTCGGATAACCTGCTTCAGCAAGAGCCTTCTTAGCTTCTGCAAGGTTTGCTTTGAAGTCTTCGCTAATATATGTCTTGCCACCATTGTCCTTCTTAGCATTGTCTATGAACATACCTTCAGCATCTACGATGCCAGGGCCCATGAAGTTGTAAGCAGGTGTGTATGTTCCCTGCATGATTACGTCTGCAACATAAGCACGGTCGATAGCAAGGTTGAGGGCTTTACGAACAAGCGGATTGTCGAAAGGAGCCTTCTGTGTGTTCATTGAAAGGTAGTATGTACCAAGGATTGTGTCTACATAGAAGTCGCCGCCGTCAGCTGCCTTTGTAAGGCTTGGGATTTCTTCTGTAGGAACGTCCTTAATCATAAGAGCTTCGCCGCTTGTGTAAGCTGCATATGCTGCTGATGAGTCTTCAAGGAGAAGGAAGTTGATTGTCTTTGTAACGATCTTCTCACTGTCCCAACCACCAACATAGTTTTCATTCTTCTCACATACGATTCTTTCTCCCGGAACCCATTCTTTGATTGTGTAAGGTCCGTTACATACATATGTGTCAGGAGATGTTGCCCAAGCGTCACCGTTAGCTTCTACAGTAGCCTTCTGAACAGGGCTCATTGTACCGAAAGCAACGATTTTGTCGAAGTATGAGCAAGGATAAGCAAGTACGACTGTAAGAGTCTTTCCGTCTTCGCTTGCCTTTACGTTGAGGGCGTCTGTATCTCCTTCAGAAGCCTTGTCAAAACCATCAATCATACCAACAACTGTCTCACCATAAGGAGCAGCAAGCTCAGGATCAGCGATTCTCTTGAAAGTGTACTCAAAGTCTTTAGCATTGAGTTCGCTTCCGTCTGACCACTTAAGACCGTCACGCATTGTGAATGTCCATGTAAGTCCGTCTTTGCTTACTGTGTAGCTTTCTGCCTGTCCTGGCTGAACTTTGTTATCCTGATCAATGATAAGCAATGTCTCAAATAAAGTAATGAGCATGTTACCGCCGTCAACAGCGCTGTTGAGAGCAGGATCAAGTGTCTCAGGGTTAGGTCCGATTTGAACAGTGATAGAATCAGCATATTTGCTGCCTGTCTCTCCACCGTTATCGCTCGGAGTTGTTTCACCACAAGCACTTAAACATACAACCATTACTACTGCCATGATTAATGCAATAAGTTTCTTGATATTCATATGAACTCTCCTTTAATATTTGTGACTTATGTCACATAAATTTATATTCATTGTACAAGTACAATAAATAACATATTAATAAATTGTAAACATTTAATTTGCTTTGTCAAGATGGTGACATGCTGTCCAGTGTCCCGGACTCACCTCTTTGAACTCAGGGCACTCAGCCGCGCACTTTTCATCTGCATAAGGACAACGTGTACGGAAGCTGCATCCGCTCGGCGGATTAAGAGGACTCGGTACGTCACCTTCAAGGATAATACGCTTTGAGGAACGAGCAATAATCGGGTCAGCCTCAGGGATGGCTGAAATAAGGCTCTTTGTATAAGGGTGCACACAATGAGCAATTACTTCTCTGCTGTCGGCAATCTCAACAAGCTTTCCTAAGTACATAACACCGATTCTGTCGGAAATATGTCTTACAACGCTCAGGTCATGAGCAATGAACAAATATGTAAGTCCAAGCTCGTCCTGAAGGTCTTCAAACATATTTACAACCTGTGCCTGAATTGATACGTCAAGAGCTGAAACAGGCTCGTCGCAAACGATAAACTCAGGGTCTACTGCAAGAGCTCTTGCAATACCTACTCTCTGACGTTGTCCGCCGGAGAATTCATGAGGGTATCTGTTTGCATGTTCGCTGTTAAGTCCAACTGTATCCAAGAGAGAAATGATTCTTTCTCTTCTTTCCTTCTTGTTTGCCGCAAGATGGTGAATGTCTATTGCCTCTCCGACAATGTCGCCGATTGTCATACGAGGATCAAGGCTGGCGTACGGATCCTGGAAAACCATCTGCATCTTTCTTCTGTAAGGAAGCAAATCAACACTGATGTTTTCCTTTTTATCAAAGATAACCTCTCCGTCGTAAATGATTCGTCCGTCTGTTGGTGTGTAAAGCTGAAGTAATGTACGGCCTACCGTTGTTTTGCCGCATCCTGACTCACCTACAAGGCCAAGAGTTTCACCTTTGTTAATATAGAATGATACGTCATCAACAGCCCGAACGTATCTTGCTTTTTTACCTCTTCCGCCGGCTTTGAAATACTGCTTAAGATGCTCGATTTCAACAAGCTTGTTATCAGTTTTCTCCATTGTCTGCGCCTCCCTTCTCCATTTCTTCCTTCTGAAGGAGCCAGCAATGGCTGTAATGTACGTCTGTTATTTCTGTCTTCGGAGGCATTTCCTTAAGACAAATCTTCATACATTTTTCGCATCTCGGTGCAAAAGGACATCCCTCAGGAGGATTCAAAAGGTCAACAGGCTGTCCTTCAATCGGGACAAGTCTTTCAATTGTTTCGGCATTAAGCTTAGGAATTGATTTTAAAAGACCCTTTGTGTATTCGTGTTTAGGATTATAGAAAATGTCGTCTGCAGTTCCGTATTCAACAATATGTCCTGCATACATAACAGCAATCTTTTCACACATGCTGGCAACAACGCCCAGGTCGTGTGTGATCATGATAATACTCATACCGAGTTTCTCACGAAGTTCCTGCATGAGTTCAAGAATCTGTGCCTGAATTGTTACGTCGAGAGCTGTCGTCGGCTCGTCGGCAATAAGAAGCTTCGGCTCACATGCCAGGGCCATGGCAATCATAATACGCTGACGCATACCGCCTGAAAGTTCGTGAGGATGCTGCTTAAGTCTTCTCTCAGGCTCATTGATACCTACAAGTTCAAGGAGCTCTTTTGCTCTTGCCTTTGCTTCCTTCCTTGTTTTATCCGTATGCAGCATGATTGCTTCTATAAGCTGATTTCCGATTGTATAAACCGGATTTAAGCTTGTCATAGGATCCTGGAAAATGATTGAAACTTCATTTCCTCTGATCTTCTTGAATTCCTTTGGCTTCATTTCGTCAATTTGGTGACCGTTGAACCAGATTTTACCGCCTATAAGTCTTCCGGGATAAGCCGTAAGTCCCATAATTGAGTATGCCGTAACTGATTTGCCTGATCCGGACTCACCTACGATACCGAGAACGTCGCCCTGCTTCATCCGGAATGAAACACCGTTAAGTGCTTTTACTTCACCTGCAGGAGTAAAGAAGGAAAGTCTTTCGTCCTGGATATCCAATAAAATTTCGGGATCTCTTTCGTTATCCATAACTTTTCCTCCTTAATTCTTAAGTTTAGGGTCGAACGCGTCACGAAGACCATCGCCGAACAAGTTAAACGCAAGGATGATTACACTTATGAGAATTGCCGGCATAAGTAATAAATGCGGATAAGTGTTCATACCCTTAACTGCGTCAGTTGCAAGTGAACCCAGTGAAGGCATCGGTGCTGAAACACCGAGACCCAAGAAGCTTAAGAATGACTCTGTAAAAATAGCTGACGGAATCTGAAGTGTTGTTGTTACAATAAGAGTACCGATACAGTTTGTAAGAAGGTGCTTCTTAATGATTCTTGACTTCTTTGCGCCAAGAGCTTTTGCAGCTGTTACATATTCTGCTTCTTTTAATACAAGTACCTGTGAACGTGTGATTCGCGCCATACCAACCCAGTAAAGCAATACGAATACAAGGAAGATGGCAATGAGGTTAGGACCTACTGTCTGCATCCATCCGAATCCGGCCACATGTGATAACTGTTCAAGTTTTGGTTTTAATACAATCGAAAGAAGAATAATAAGAAGGATATCAGGTATCGTATACAGAATATCTGTAAAACGCATCATGATATTGTCGACCCATCCTCCTGCAAAACCTGATATGGCACCAAAGGTTGCACCTACCAAAAGAACCAGCGCCGCACAGATAAGACCTACTGTTAAGCTGATTCTTGCGCCCATCATAAGACGAACCGCAAAGTCTCTTCCGAGCTTGTCAGTACCGCAGATATGAGGGAATACGCTTTCTCCTGCATCTATTCTTTCCTGCTCGACCTTGCCGTATTCAAAAGGCGCAAGGTTTTCGCTGTATTTAATCTGCTGTTCATAAGTATATGGCCAGAATGACGGCAGAATATATGCAAAGATCATTACGATAATGATAAAGATAAGACTGACTACCGCAATCTTGTTTTTGAATAATCTTCTTAAACCGTCTTTCCAGAAGCTTACGCTCTCACGCATTACAACGAGGCTTTCTTTATCCTCTGAAGAAGCAGGTGCGAACTGGTCAGGATCAATGTGAAGACTTAATTTTTTCTTTTCCATTTCTTTACCTCCTCCTTATTTAAGTTTAATTCGCGGGTCGATAACCTTATAGAGGATATCAACTATAACGTTAGCTGTGATAATGAATGTAGCAAGAATAATTGTCGTACCCATTATCATTGTATAGTCTCTGTTAGAAATTGAAGATATGAACTCACGTCCGAGACCCGGAATTGTGAAAATCTTTTCTACAACAAATGAACCTGTCATAAGGCTGGCAAGCATCGGTCCTACGTATGTGATTACCGGTAAAATGGCATTACGAATGGCATGCTTGAAAATGATTTTGAAAGTTCCGAGACCTTTTGCACGAGCTGTTCTGATATAATCCTGACCCATAACATCGAGCAAACTCGACCTCATAAGTCTGGTTATGTATGCTGTCGGATAAATAGCAAGAGCCGTAACCGGCATTACGTAATGCAGCGCCGAGTTAAGACCTATGGTCGGCAATATTGCCAGCTTCGCTCCGAAGAAATACAGCAGCAGTACCGAACTGATAAAGCTTGGTATTGCTATACCGCATGTAGCCAAAACAATAATGAAATTATCAAAGAATTTTCCTCTGTTATATGCTGATATACATCCCAAAGGTATTCCTATTGCCAAAGCAACAGCAACGGCAATTCCCGCAAGTCCCATTGAAACAGGGAGTTTAGAGAAAATGATATCATTAACGGTACGACCTCTTTGTCGGAGGCTTATACCCATATCCCCTTTAAGTAAGTCAGTCATGTATGTAGCATATCTTTCCAAAATCGGTTTGTCCAAACCGTATTTCGCGGCTAATGCTTCCTGTGCAGCTTTACTGATTGATTTCTCGGCAACGAACGGACCACCCGGAACTAAGTTCATAAGGAAGAAAGTCAGCGTTGCAACTATGAAAATACTCAGCAAGCCCATGAGGACACGTTTTAAAATGTATTTGCCCAAGATAACAACTCCTCACAGTTCTCTATCGTTTTAACGCACTAAAGCGAAACAAAAGTGAACAAAATAATAACGTTTGGATGATACCATAAAAAGCCTACTAAAGTCAATTTTGAAAGCCTGTGCTTTGATAAAAGCATATATCAAATTGATAATCCATTATATATATGTTAAAATCGCCCCTATGAAAACACATATTTTAACAAAACTTATTTTATTGGTGCTGGTAACAGCAATGGCTCTTTCGGTTTTTACAGGATGTGAAAGCTGGAAGCTTGACAGAATCATGAAAAATCTTGGTGAGGAAGATATGACTTGCGGAAAATATGATTTAGACAAATACACAAAATACTACTGGGATTCCGACGTTATTTACAACGAGTCAGTGATGCCTCTTCAGGAAGAGGACGGTTCAATGGCCCCTATCGGACTTATGTATAAGATTTCGAAAATACTCGAAGTAAGAAGTGCCGATCTTAAAACAGTTTACAAAGAAGGTACAGACTATGTTCTTGAAGAAGGAAAGCTTGTAATTCCGAAAGGCTCTTCAATTGAGACAATCCCTTATACCGACTACTATCCCACAGCACATTCAACCTGTGAAAAAATTGACGGTATCAAATCCGACACTTATGTCCTTTGGGGCAAATGCCTTCAGGACTGGCAGATAGCCGTTACTTATGTTCACACTGATGACTGGGAAGCAAATGTACCTCCGGCACAGGGAAACACCCTTACAAAGACACTCAAAAAACTCGAAAACAAAGAACCGCTGAAAATTCTCATCTACGGCGACAGTATTTCAGAGGGATGCGAAAGCACATCACAGCTTGAAAGAGAACCGTACACACCCGGTTGGTATGATATGCTTTCTGACAAGCTTAAAGAAATTTACGGATATGATGATATCGAAATCATAAACACAGCCGTAGGCGGCACGGATTCAGCCTGGGGTGTTCAGAATGCAACTGAGCGCGGCGCTGACTACGCTCCGGACCTTGCAATCGTAAGCTTCGGCATGAACGACGGATATCAGGATCCCGCGATTTTTGCTGAAAACGTTCTTCAGATTTGTACAAGAATTTCTTTCGGTAACGAAGATTGTGAGTTCATCGTAACCGCAACAATGCTTCCGAACCCCAACGCAAGAGGCTTCTGCGGAACACAGGATATGTTCGCTAAAGCTCTTCACGAAAAGGATTTCAGCTTCGCAGGAACAACTGTTGTTGCAGATATGAGCGCATATTATTCAGATATTCTTGCAAACAAGAGATACTTTGACATCAACAGCAACAACATCAACCACCCCAACGATTTCACGGTAAGAGCATATGCACAGCTCATGCTCAGAACACTTGAGAAAGAGTAAGTTTTGAAAGCGATAATTTCAGACCTTGACGGCGTTCTTCTTGATACGGAACCCGCAATGGCAAAAGCCTGTATAAAAGGCTTTAAGGAAAAGTACGGCATCACATCCCGCATGGAAGATTATGAGCCTCTGTGCGGCATGGGTGCCGTCTCGTATTTTACCGCGCTTTGCAAGCTGTACGGCATTCCCTTTCATGAGAGCATTATTGATGAACTCTATGAGTTCTATTTTGATGTCATTGAAACGGAAGCAAGACATTTTCCCGGAGTACCTGAAAAGATTAAAGAATGGCACGACAGCGGAATTGTTCTTGCTGTGGCCTCAAGCTCGCCGGAAAGAAAGGTTTACGCCAACCTTAAGGTTGCGGGACTTGACCTGAAATATTTTTCGGCAATTGTGACCGGCGATGATGTTAAAGAAGCAAAGCCCGACCCCGCAATTTTCATTGAAGCCGCACGAAGAATCGGTGCGAACCCGGCAGACTGTCTTGTTTATGAGGATTCGATTCACGGCATAAAAGCAGCAAAGCTTGCAGGCATGAGAGCAATAGGAATAAGAGGGCTGTTCAAAGACGATGAACTTTTTGAAAACGGCGCCGAAAAAATACTTAATTCCATTGCGGAAGACTGAAAAAATGATATAATTTCAATAATATTAATTTCGAAAGGATTTAACATGGAATACCAGAAAATCGACACCTCTTTCTTAGAGGACATTACACGTATGGGCATCAATGTTGAAGAGCCGCGTGCTCATTACATCCCTTACGACTGTGCATGCGATGCACTTAATGCAACAAAGAGCTACAGTTCAAAGTATAAGCTTTTAAACGGCGATTGGAGATTCTCACACTACGACAATATGACAGATGCCGAGAATGCACTTGCTGCTGATAATGCATTTGTTTCAGAGGAAAAACTCAGAGTACCAAGCTGCTGGCAGATGCACGGCTACGGATATCCCTGGTATGTAAACTGTGACTACCCCATCTCTCTTGATCCTCCGTATGTTCCGTTCGAAAATCCGGTCGGTATCTATGAAAGAGATTTCACTATTACTGAAAAGTTCCACAAAAACAAGGAGCTCTATTTAAGATTCGAGGGCGTTTGTTCAATGTTCTGGGTACTCATCAACGGTAAGTTCGTGGGTGCTTCTCAGGGTTCAAGAATTCCCGCTGAATTCAAAGTTACAAAATACTTAACGCAGGGCGAAAACACAATTACGGTTGTTGTTTCAAAATGGTCATGGGGAACATACTTAGAAGACCAGGACTGCTACAGAATGTCCGGTATCTTCCGTGACGTATATCTTCTCTCACGTGATAAGTTCCACATCCGTGATATTTTCATCAAGGAAAAAATCGCAGATGATTATTCAAAAGCAAAAGTAACAGCTGAGGTTGACTTCGAGGGCAAATCAAAAATAGATGCTCCGAAGATTCAGGCTAAGCTCTATGATACATTTAACAGAGAACTGGGTGAGAAAAAAGTCGAAATCAAAAACGGCAAGGCAAAGATTGATTTTACCGTAAACGATCCGATGCTTTGGACAGCTGAGACTCCTGTTCTCTACTCCGTAGTTCTTGTATGCGGCAGTGAATACATCGCAGTTAAATTCGGTATCAGAAAATTTGAAATCGCAAAGAACGGTGCTCTCCTTGTAAACGGTGTTGCAGTTAAGCTCAAGGGTGTAAACAGACATGACACAAACCCTGACATCGGTTATGTTGCAACAATGAAGGATATGATTAATGAGCTTTGTCTCATGAAGCAGCACAATGTAAACACAATCAGAACATCTCATTATCCGAATCGCCCTGAGTTCTTAGATCTTTGTGACGAACTCGGTTTCTATGTAATTGACGAAGCTGACCTTGAAACACACGGTGTTGCTTTGGAAGGTCCTGAGTTCAACCTTATGTTCTCAGGCAATCCGGATTACGAGGAAGCTTATGTTGACAGAGCAAAGAGAATGGTTGAGCGTGACAAGAACCACGCATGTATCATCTTCTGGTCAATGGGTAACGAAGCTCTCTTCGGTGACAATCACAAAAAGATGATTGAATACACACGTGCACGTGATGACTCAAGACTCATTCATTACGAGCAGGCTGCCGACGATCCGTGTGTTGACATCTATTCACGTATGTACGAAGGATATGAGTCAATTGAAAACCACGGTAAAAATGACAAACGTCCTTTCTTCCTTTGTGAATACTCACATGCAATGGGTAACGGCCCCGGAGACCTTAAGCAGTATTGGGATCTCTTCTACAAATATCCCTGCCTCATCGGCGGATGTGTTTGGGAATGGGCAGACCACGGTGCAAGAGTTGACACGAATGGTCATGTTGCAAATGATTTAATCAACCGCGGCATGATTACAACAGAAGAAAAAACAACATTCGTATACGGCGGTTTCTTCGGTGAAAAACTTCACGACGGTGCATTCTGTGTGGACGGTCTTGCCTTCCCTGACAGAAAGCCAAGCACAGGTCTTAAGGAATACAAAGTTGTTATTCAGCCTATTCACTTTGAGGAAGTTGATGCAAAGAACGGTAAGTTCAGACTTAAGAATGTATATGACTTCTTAAATCTCGACATCTTCACAATCAAATGGAAAATCACAACAGTATCAGGTGTATATGCACAGGGCTCATTCAAGAAGAGTGTTGCTCCTCATAAGTCAGCAACAGTAACTCTTGATTACGATCTTCCTGATTATGCATTCAGTGAATTCTTCATTGAGTTCTCAGCTCAGCTTGACGAGGACACGCCATGGGCAGATGCAGGTCACGAGCTTGCTTTCGCACAGTTCCGGCTTCCCGTTCAGGAAACTTCACCTGAGAGAGTTTCAACAAAAGAAATGGATCCTGTTTCATTCTCATTTGATGAATTCAAGCCTCAGGAAATTCATATCAAAGGTAACGAGTTCGAATACATCTTCAACAAAGATATCGGACAGTTTACAAGCATTAAGAAGAACGGCACAGAAATGCTCGCTGCTCCTACAAACTTCTCAACTTGGAGGGGTATGACAAGCAATGACAGACGTTTCTCAGCAGGTCACTGGATGTTCCACAAAATGGACTGCGTTTCAGATCAGGTAAGAAACTTCAGTTTCAGCCCTGCCGAAAAGTTCATCATGATTAATGCCGACTATGTAAAGGGACCGATATTCTCAAGACCTCCGTTCCTTCACTATAGCGTATGCTGGATAATTTTCGGCAATGGTGAAATCAGTGTAAATGTTTCTGCCAAGGTTCGTGAACAGTACATAATCAACATTCCTTGCTTCGGATTACAGATTCCGATGGTTCCGGGAACAGAATATGTTAAGTACTATGGTGCAGGTCCTGATTCTTCATATTCAGACCTCCGTCACTTCACAAAAATCGGTGTGTTTAATTCAACAGTAACTGACGAATACACACACTATCCGTTCCCGCAGGAAACCGGCAACCATATCGACACACGTTGGGCAGTTGTTCATGACCACGAAGGACGCGGACTTCTCTTCAAGGGACTTCCGAACTTTAATTTCAAGGCTCTTCATTTTACCGATGCTGACCTTAATGACACTGCTTTCGACAGAGACCTCAAGGCAAGACCTGAGACATATGTTCGAATCGACTACAAGCAGGAAGGCATGGGCTCTGCTTCATGCGGACCGTACCTGGCAGATCAGTTCGCATTCAAAGAGCATGAATTTGCTTACGGATTCTCATTCAAGCCCGTATACATTGAGGAAGAAGACATTGCCCGTGAAGCGAAAACTTTACCTGCAATTGAAGGCTGATTTATTGACATAAGCCAGTAAAAATTGTAAAGTTATATCGTTAATGATTTGTTATTAGACCTAAGGAGTTATACATGAAAATTTTAGTTCTTTATTACTCACTCGACGGCAATACAGAAGCAGTTGGTGAGAGAATTGCAAAAAAGCTCGGCGCAGACTCAGCTAAGATTGTTCGTTCAAAGAGAGTTCGTCCGTATACTGCATGGAGACGCTTCAAAGCAAAGCTTGAAGTTGCCCGTAAAAAGAAGCCGGATATCTTCCCGGTTAAGTACGACCCTCGTGACTACGATCTTATTTTCATCGGTACTCCGGTATGGTTTGATTCATATAACCCGGTATACAACACTCTCTTCTCCGTAATTAAAATTTACGACAGAAAGATTGCTCTCTTCTCATGTGGCGAGAACGAGGATACCAAGGCTCTCAAGAAATTCTCTGATCTCCTTCAGGAGTCAGTCATCATTGACACTTACCACACAGTTGAACCGCTTTGGTGGGATGAAGATGATAAGGTTGAAGCAGCCATGGTTGACGCAGAGAACTGGGCAGAAGAAGTTGCTGAGAAGACAGAAAAGATTCTCGAAGAGGAAGAACTCAACAGACGTCTCGTATATTAATCATTACGTATATTACATATTCAAAAGAGCGGTTCATCCCGCTCTTTTATTTTTGAAAGGCAATTTACATGAAAGAAATCACGGCACTCGGAATTTCGTCCGAAAAAGTAAAAAGAACAAGGGACATGCTGGCCGGTAAAAAGGTTTCCGGCTTTGAAAAATATTTTGTATGTGAAGGACTTTGGGCAGTTGAAAAGCTCATTGCCAAAAAGATTAATGTGACGGAATTCTTCTTTTGTCCGGAAATGATTAAGACAGATGCGGAAGCAGAGCTTGTCGAAGAAATGAAGGCCTATGCAGCAAATGTATATTCAGTATCTCAGAAGACATGTACGAAAATTTCGGACCGCGAAGGAGCGGACGGTTTCTTCATAGTAGCGGAAATGCCTGACTATTCTTTAGACGACATGAATAAATCTCTTGAGGAGAATCAGAATCTCACATGTATTATTCTTGACGGACTTGAACAACCCGGAAACATCGGTGCGATTTTAAGGTCTCTTAATTGTGCGGGCGGCGCATTTGCCATTGTGACAAACAAAAGAGTCAGATTTACACATCCAAGGCTCATAAGATCAAGTCTCGGTGCAGCCTTCACTCTTCCTGTTGTCAACGCAGATATCTCAGAGGCTCAAAAATGGCTTGCGGAGAAAGACTTTAAGATTCTTGTAACTGACCTGACTGCCACCAAGAACTACCGAGAAATCGACTATAACGGCCGTATTGCGATAGTTGCGGGAAATGAGTTTAAGGGCATCAGCCCCTCATGGAGAACCGCCGACAACGCTGAGCCTATTATCATCCCTATGTTCGGCGATTTGGAATCACTTAACGTGGGCTTTGCCTCTACCCTGGTTGCTTATGAAGCCGGGATGAAGCAAAGAGGGATGTAAAACTAAAAAACCATCAATTTAGTACAAAAACAACCAGCAAATGCTGGTTGTTTTTTCTGTTTTTTGATGGTTTTTACCTATTTGATAAAATATCGTTTATTTTCGCCACGACCGGTAACATCAATTAACCCCATATCGCGCATTTGTTTGGCAACAGTAAACGTTCTTGTCTTTTTCAAGCCAAGAAGGTTACTGATTTCTTTTTCGGTTACATCTCCCTTTTCTTCAATCAACATCAGAACCTGCTGCATTTGTTTTGTGACTTTTTCTTTTTTTACAGGCTTCTTAGGTTTTGCCGTATTCATGTTCGGAAGAATGATTTTAAATGTGTTTTGTGTCACTTCAATACTCGGTTGAACTTCAAAGTTTTCATACAGATTGAATATTCTTCTGATTCCCGTGCCGTAACTTTCCACAAAATTAATTCTGTGAAATACTTCTGCAAGTTTTTTGTTGCGTGGCAGAGAAATGCCTGCGCGGATATCCTCGGTTAATAAACCCGGCAGCAATCCACCGATGGAAATGAACTCCATTCTTTCATCAGTCACATTTACTATTATGCTTCCGCTGAAGCTGTAGTCGCGATGAATGAGTGCATTAAGGTAAGCTTCTCTGACAGCCTCTTCCGGGTAGTCTTTTTTATCTGTCCTTTGAAAGCCTTTTATCTCTGACGCTGTTTTGTTGCAAAGATCAAGGTATTCCAGTGTGGCTTCTAACTGAGAAAATACGGAACCCCCGAATTCTCTGCGGTCACGGAACACGGTGCAGTTTTCATCTGCAAAAACGGCTATCTTTGTTGTGTGCATACACTGGTCAGACAAGAGAAGTGCAAGATTTGTATAGACATCATTCTTGTCTGTAATTCCAAGCAGACGATATTTCTCTTTTCCGAAATCAACCCGGTTACAGTCAAAAGCCTTTTGTGTTTCATTAAAAGTGAGCTCCTGTTCCTGAGACCTCATTTCTTCGAAAACATCTCCGTCGCTTTCTTTAATCATTTGTCTTATCTGTTCATGTGACGCCGGCACACTTGATGCGCCTTGTCGCACATATACCCCTCCGGGTCTGATTCCCTTGCTTTTTAAATAATACGGTTTATTTGTTCCTTCATTAACACTGATGCGAACCACTTTATTATCCTGAATAACATACTTAACACACATTGTTACATCCGGCATTATTGCATCACGTATTCCATTTGTAATACGTGTATATTCTGTATCAACATCGGTAAGCCCAACGGCATTACCTTCGTTGTCAATTCCAATATATACGATGCCTCCGTCGGTGTTGGCAAAAGCAATTACTTCTTTATATACTTCTTCGGTGAACTGAGACTTAAACTCAATATTTTCTGTTTCAAAGTTCATAATAAATCCTCCGATATATAAATATTAATTCTAAAAATTCGCTTTGTCAATGCGAATTTTATGAATATCGCGAATATTCGCAATATTATCGTTTTACCACATAATCGAGTAGGAGGGATTTTCTCCCTCCTCTCACACCACCGTACGTGCCGTTCGG
>CAMFNB010000018.1 GCA_945965275.1 uncultured Clostridia bacterium
TAGCGTAGCGTCTCGTGGGCTCGGAGATGTGTATAAGAGACAGCCTGAACAGATACCCATGCATGCTGCATCAACAGGCCAAAATCATTTATAAATGCTTTAATAACGGAAATCGGAGACGGAAGCATAAATTTCGGAATCAGCTCCGTGTCAGTCAATAAAAACCAAATCACAAATATAGCAGCTCCGGCAATCATGGCTGGTATTCCGTCTTTAATTTTCAACTTTTTCTTGTCCATAAAAAATCACTTCCCGCAGGAAGTGATATAAAAATCTCATATTGCTTCCTACGTCGGCATTACCCGAATCAGGTTTAAGGGTCAAAGGTCGATACCTTACTCTCAGCTGTTACGCTCCCCTGTTAATTTTTTTAATTATATTATCAGAATGACATCTTTGTCAAGAATACTCCGTATGCTCTGTATGTCCAGTAAAGGTCTGCCTTTGAAGTTACTTCAAACGGGGCATGCATTGAAAGCACCGGTACACCGCAGTCAATTACATTGATTCCGAGGTCAGCCATATACTGAGCGATTGTACCGCCTCCGCCGAGGTCAATCCTTCCCATCTCATTCATTTGCCAATGAACTTTTTCCTTATCAAAAAGACCGGTAACTTTTGAAATGAACTCAGGATTTGCATCACTTGCACCCGATTTACCTCTTGCTCCCGTATATTTTTCAAGAGCAATGCCTCTGCCGCAGAATGAACAGTTTGTATTATCGTAAGCGTCACCATATAGCGGATCAAAGCCTGCAGTAACATCAGCTGAAAGCATACATGAATTTGCAAGTGCTCTTCCTGTTCTGATATCAGTATTCTTATTGCTGTACGCAAAACAAAGTTCTGCCACAAATGTTCTGAATGCTGCAGATCTTGCACCTGTATTACCCATGCTTCCGATTTCCTCTTTATCTGAGAAATAGCAGATTGCGGTTTTAGTGAGTTTCTTTTTGATTTCAAGCATTGCCTTAAGTGATGCATAAGCACAAACTCTGTCATCCTGTGCATATCCGCCTGTCATGCTTCTGTCAAGGCCGATGTCACATGCATTAAATGCAGGAACAGCCTCAATTTCTGCCCGGTTGAAATCAACCTCGTCAATTCCGTAGTTCTTATTAAGATAATCAAGAACAAGGGTCTTAATCGGATTTCTTTCCTCGTCCTTAAGCGGTCTTGAACCGAGAAGAATATTAAGTTTTTCTCCCGGAACAACCTCACTTGCGGGTTTTGTCACCTGCTCTTGAGCAAGGTGCGGAAGAAGATCTGTGATTACAAACTTCGGATCCTCCGGTTTTCCTCCGATTGAAAGTGTAACCTTTTTACCGGTTTTAGTGAATACAACACCCTCTAATCTGAGAGGAATTGTTGTCCACTGATATTTTTTTATTCCTCCGTAATAATGAGTTTTGGCATAAGCAAAACCGCCGTCTTCAACTATGGGATTAGGCTTAAAGTCAAGTCTTGGAGCATCAATATGAGAACCTACGATATTGAGACCGGTTGAAGGATCTTCAGAACCGGTATTTGCAAGGATAACTGATTTCTCGTGAATATTGTAAAAATACTTGTCCCCTGCTTTAAACTTTGTTTTTCCGTTTATAACAGATGCAAAATCTTTGTATCCTGCTTTCTTTGCTTCTGCAATAATAATGTCCGCTGCAAGTCTTTCAGTAAGAGCAGTGTTGAGGAAGTCGATGTAACCTGCTCCGAAATCAAGAACTTTCTTTGTTTCAGCATCAGTCATTGTCTCCCAAGCGGATTTTCTGTCATCAACATATGATTTGATTTTTTTGTCAGCCATAATAAATCTCCTGTTAAATATATTTATTAAGCAAATTTCTCAAGTAATTTTTCAATTGAAACAATTTTTATACAAACGCAAAGAACATGCATCGCAACTTTAAGGTCCTCAACCGGAGGAAGTGACGGTGCAATTCTGATATTTGTGTCCTTTTCATCCTTATGATACGGGAATGATGAGCCTGCTGGTGTTACGGCAACTCCGCATTCTTTTGCCATTTGAACAACCTTAGTTGCACAGCCTTCAAGAGTGTCAATGCTTATAAAATATCCACCCTTTGGCTTTGTCCACTTAAGAATTCCTTTAGAACCTAAATCCTTCTCAAAAATTCTGTCGCACTGCTGAAATTTCGGAAGTAAAATTTCAGCATGCTTCTTCATATGATTAAGAAGGTTGTCATAATTTTTAAGATAGTTGACATGTCTCAGCTGATTAAGCTTATCGTAGCCGATTGTCTGGTATCCCATCAGTTTAATAAGATACTTAATGAGGTTGTCGCCTGCAGCATAAGCTGCAACTCCGGCACCCGGGAATGTAATCTTTGATGTTGAAGCAAGTACGATTGCTCTGTCAGGATGTCCCGCATCTTTACATGCTTCAATGAGGTTAAGCTGTCTGAACGGCTCATCAGTAAGATAATGAACTGTATATGCGTCATCGCACATAATCACGAAATCTTCGGCTGCTGTCTGCATATTAGCCATTCTGAAAAGTACCTTATTTGAATATACAGTGCCTGTAGGATTGCTGTATTTCGGGATTGCCCACATACCTTTGATTGAGGCATCATTTTTTACAAGTTCCTCAACCATATCCATGTCAGGACCGTCTTCATTAAGCGGAACATTAATCATTTTGATTCCGAGGAGCTCTGTAATTGCAAAATGTCTGTCATATCCGGGAACAGGACAAATAAACTTGACTTCACCCTGGTCTTTCCAAGGAGTTCCTTTATCAAGAACACCGAAAAGCATGAACTTCATAATAATATCGTGCATTATGTTTAAGCTTGAGTTACCGGTAACGCAAATATTTGCTTCGGGAATATTCATAACCTCTGAGAAAAACGATTTTGCTTCAGGAATACCGTCAAGCATACCGTAGTTTCTGTAATCAAGAACACCTTTTCCCTTGGAAAAATACTCTGCGTTCATCATATCCATTGAAAGATCAAGCTGCTCAGGAGACGGCTTGCCTCTGGTTATGTCAAGTGCAAGATTAAGAGATTTATACTCTTCATACACATACTTTTGCATTTCAAGTTCTTTTTCAAGTTCTTCTTTAGACATTTCGGAATATAACATATTAGGACTCCAACTATTAGTGATTTATCTCGAAATATTATACTATTATTGAAACCTGTTCTCAATATTAAAATGCATTTTCCAGCAGGTTAACATTAAGTATATTTCCTTCAGGTAATACTTCTGCTACATCAAATCTGACATTGAAGCCCTGATATTTGTAATTTGACTGTAAAAAAGACTTTGCTACCAGTCTTATCTTCTGTATCTTTGCAGGAACTACGGCTGCTGCAGGTGAATATATGTCAGGATTGGACCTGTATTTTACCTCGCAGAAAACAATCAAGTCATCTTTACTCAAAATCAGGTCTATTTCCCCGTATCTTCTGAATCTGTAATTGGTTGCGATAACTGAGTAGCCCTTTGAAACATAAAGTTCTTTAGCGGCATTTTCACCTTTTCTTCCTGCTTCTTTATTATTCAATTACACTACCCTCACACTGAAGCTTGATGTGTATCCTTTATATGAAACAGTCACGTTTTTTACACCCGGTGTATTGTTTTCAAATCCGGACACCGAAACAAGTGAAAGGTCAACAACTTCAGTTGTGGCATCATAATATTTTACGGAAACAGTCATTCCGGTCGGATCAAATTCCTCGCCTATAGAATATACGAGTTTATTCGGTTTGGTTCTTGTAATACCGGAGATAAGCTTGTTTTCGGTTATTCTGACACTAAATGATGTGGTGTAGTAATCCAAATATGAAACAGTTACGGACACAACTCCCGGAGCATCATTTCTGAATCCCATAAGCTTAAGTTCACTCTCAGGGATTTGTTCAACAACTGAAAGGTCCTGAGCAACGGCATTTACAACAAGTCCGGAAGCATCAAGCCTTGAACCCTGATCATATATTACGTTATATGGCTTCTGCGCAAGTTTAATACCTCTCACATCACTTCTTCCGTTAAACGAAACAGAAAACTTAGTGCTGCAGCCTTCATAGGTTACGTATACATACTGAAGACCGCTTATCATGGAATCAGGCTGAGTAAGCTGAATTCCTTCATCAAGATATGATTTAACGGCTTTGGAACCATCAGTATAAAGTACTGTAAAAGTAAGACCGGAAGGATCAAATGATTCGCCGAGATAGTATCTTATTCTTTGCGGTTTTGTATTAACGGTAAGGTATCTTACTGTCTTTTCAGGAACAGCAGTAGGTGCAGTCGTGGGTTTAGGTGTCGGTACTGCTGTCGGCATTGGTGTCGGTACTGCAGTCGGCTTTGGTGTCGGTGTTGCAGTCGGCTTTGGCGTAGGTGTTGCGGTCGGTTTAGGAGTTGGTGTTGCTGTCGGCTTTGGCGTAGGTGTTGCTGTCGGCTTTGGTGTCGGTGTTGCTGTCGGCTTTGGCGTTGGTGTTGACGCAGGCTTAACAGCATTATACATATTAGCCACCTGAGAAGCACTTGCTGCTTTATTATAAATCTTCATTGTGCCGTAAGTCTTATGGATATAATTTGAAGAGTTAACCTGGTGAACAAAGTTAAAATCATTTTTAATATCATATCCCCGGCTTGCAAATCCGTCAAAGCTGAGTGTCGTTGATGCGGCAAGTACGCCGTTTACATAGAATTTTGCAGTCCTTTCGTTGATTGTCAAAGCAACATGAATAAACTTTGATCTGTCAACATGGCCCCTAAGTACAGATGCCAGTTCAGCAGAGCTGAATTCCCATGTATAAATATCATTATCCGGGCTTATTTCAATTTGCCACAAGGACACTATAACAAGACCGATTTCTCCGCTTGTTTGTGAAATATCTCCATACCATTCAAATGTAAAGCTGTTGTTTATCGGAATAATATCTTTTGTGGATGCGCCTGTCAAAGTATATGTACATGAAAGTGCTGAAGGAGTTGGCGCAGGAGTCGGAGTGGCTGCAGTTCCGACATAACTGTCCTGAAGTTCGAGATACTGGGCACTGCACCATCCTGTTTTTCCGTTATATGTTGTTCTTGCCCATCCGTCTCTTACAGAATCAACAGAGACGATTGTACCATTCGGAATTGATGTTAATACTGTATATGATGTTCCGATACCCTCTCTGAGATTAAGACTGCTTGCCGTAACCTTGTATCTTTTTGTCATGGTACTGCCGCTTGCACTGCCTACAGTAAACGGTTGCATGAGAAGTATTGCATAAGCACCGGTAACATCAATAATATCGATCATATATGTGTACATACCCTGAGAAAGGGTTCCGAACTTAACATAATTATCAACTGTACTGATATCAAAAGAAGTTGAATTTGGGTTTCTTTCAACAGAAGTACCCTGAAGATTTCCATTTGCATCATAAATGGATACTCTAACAGTTGAAATTTTATTGTTAGATGTAATGGTGCCTTTCAATATAAACGAACCGCCCACATTTAATGAGGTCGGGTATGTTGCATTCGAAATAGTAAAACCTGCAACTGTAGATGTAGTTCCGCCGCTTGATTGTGTATAATTCGGAATACCGTATCCGTATATATATGAGCTGTTATGAACATAAGATTTATATGCGCATTTGCCTGATGTATTACCTTCGATTGTATATACATAGCTCGAATCAACTTTATAAACAATACCTACATGCGTTGAATCATTTAGATTTCCGTTTCCGAAGTAAACAATGTCTCCGGCTTTGGGTGTGTATGTTGTATAGCCTTTATTGTTGGCCCAATACTTACCCCATCCCCATCTGCCGTTATTTTTGAACCAGTTCATTCCGATATCGCAACTGGCGTGTTTCGGAATAATTGAAGAAGAAATACCTGCCTGATTTGCACACCAGGAAACAAACATGGCACACCACGAGCCTGGATTTATTCCGTACCAAGCACCGTACTTTGTATAGTTTCCGCTACCGGTGGAATTACCGCTGATATCAGACACACTGTTGCCTTCGTGATAACCAATCTGAGTTTTTGCTACGCCGATAAGGTCACTAATTTGGTTACCTGTGTTTGAATAAGTGTTTTCATATGCAGCATTTGAAGGTATTGCAAACATTGAAAACAAAATACAAACAGCAAGTATAAAAGACAGTTTTCTTTTCATTTAGGTGTCCTCCATTTTATGCGTACTTCTTTTGCCATTTTGAAAGAAGCAAGCTTCTTGTTGCAGGCCCTACAGAGCCGTCAACTGCAAGTCCGTTATATTTCTGAAATTCTTTTACCGTATTTTCTGTTCCTGCTCCGAAGCTGCCGTCAACAGCAATTGAATATCCGAGGTCTTTTAATATTGACTGCACAAAATATGCATCATTTCCTTTTGTTCCTTTTCTGACACTGGTTGCAGGAGTTTTGTATTTGGCAGGATCATAAAACGTATTTGTCTGTGGCTTTGATAATATTTTAAGACTATCCCAATTTTTTTGCAAAGCATTTTTTGTTGCCGGTCCTACACTTCCGTCTGCAGAAAGATTATTTGCTTTTTGGTACTTAATAACTGCTTCTTTTGTCGCAGGCCCGAATCCGCCGTCTACGGATATATTGTATCCGAGTTCAGCCAGAATTGACTGTACCCAAAGAACATCATTTCCTCTCGCGCCCTGTCTGACACTCTGAATCGGAACAGAATACTTGTCTGCATCATACTTTATACCTTCCGGTTTATTTGTCGGCGTCGGCGAAGGTGTTGCAGTCGGCTTATTTGTCGGTGAAGGAGTCACGGTTTCACCAATAGACGAATAAGTTTCAACTGTTCGGAGATATTGAGCACTGCAGTATGCAACGTTTCCCTTATATACAGTTCTGGCCCATCCGTTCTTCAGTTGTGTAACTGTTATCTCTGTACCTTTCGAAACAGTACCGTACACAGAACTGCTTTCAGATGCTCCGCTTCTCATGTTCAGTTCACCGGCAGTAACCTTAAACTTCTTTGAAATCGTCTTTCCGCCTATTCCGTTTACTGTAAAAGGAGAAATAATAAGCACTTCATTGGCACCGGTTTCATCCTTTGCCTCAACAATGTATGTATATTGTCCGAGTTTAAGCACTCCGAATTTCACAAGGGGATTTGCATTAACAATATCATAGCTGTATGTACCCGGTTTTACTTCCACGGAGTTTGACATGCATTTTCCGTTTGAATCATAAATTCCGAATTTGATATTTGTCATTCTGTTTGCAGATGAAATTTTACCGTAAATACTGTATCCTCCGCCCTGAGGAAGCGATACCGGTGCAGGAGCATTTGTAATAGTGAAAGAAGGAGTTTTGAATGAAATTGTTCCTGCTCCTGATGTGTATTGAGGTTTTCCGTATCCGTAAATATATTTTTCGTCAAGCATGTGCTCAACATAGCAACACATATTAAGATGATTGCCCTCAATTGTAAAAAGCGTTTCTGCATCAATATCATAAACAATGCCAATGTGAACTGCATTATTGAGGTCACCGTTACCGTAGAAAACAAGGTCACCCTTCTTTGGAGTATATGCTGTCTTTCCCTGATTTGGAGCCCAATACTTTCCCCATCCCCAAAGACCTTTGTTTTTATAGAAGCTCATTGCAACATTAACATCAGAGTGTTTTGGAATAATTGATGTTGGTATGCCTGCCTGATTTGCACACCATGAAACAAACATTGAACACCATCCCCCCCCGGGTTGATTCCGTACCACGCTCCGTATTTTGTATAGTTTCCGTCTCCTCTGAACGAAGTGTTTCCGGACAAATCATTTGCATTTGCACCTTCTCTGTATCCGAGCTGTGTTTGCGCAACAGCAATCAGGTCATCCGCTTGATTGCCGGTTTGTTTATGTGTATTTTCATATGCAGCAAAACCTGTAACAGTCATTGATGTCACAAGAATACATATAAACAAAATCGAAGCGATAATTTTTTTCATTTCTTATCTCCGAGTATCTTCTTCAAAAAACTTTTCCTGTGTATCGGCAAAATGCCGTATTTTTCTATTGCCTCATAATGGGCTTTGGTTCCGTATCCCTTATGCTTTTCAAATCCGTATTCGGGATACTGTAATGCATAATCTCTGCACATTCTGTCTCGTGTGACCTTTGCAATAATCGATGCGGCTCCGACGGAAACGCTCAGTGCGTCACCATGTGTAATGGGAAGCTGTTCTCCTTCATATCCCTTGATGCGCAGATGATCAACCATAACAATTTCCGGTTTGATTTCACACTTTGAAATTGCTTCATACATGGCTTTGTGTGTTGCCTCAAGAATATTGATTTCATCAATGGTCTCATTATCTGAAATTCCCACACCGTAACTTACACATGAATCAATAATCTCATCATAAAGCTTTTCTCTGGCCTTTTCTGAAAGTTTCTTTGAATCATCAGCTTTCGGGAAAGGACCTTCAGCCTTAAAAACAACGCAAGCAGCCACAACCGGACCTGCCAGAGGGCCACGGCCTGCCTCATCAACGCCGGCAATGAGCTTATATCCGTTTTCGGCGAGTTCTCTCTCAAATTTTGTAAGCTCGTAATATTTTTCGTCTGTCATTAATTTTCCTCTAATACTTCAAGGTCATCCATTGACATTTTACCGATTTTACCGCCTCTGAATTCATCAAGCATAAGCATAGAAATTCTTGTATAGTCAACTTCTCCGCCCTTTACGATACAACCTCTGTTGGCTCCGCATCTCTCAAGAATCTGATATGCCTCATCATCTTCTGTAAAATCAATTTTATATCTTGCTTTAAGTTCTTCCGGATAATGCTTTCTCAAATAGTTGATAAGGAAACAGGCAATATCTCCGATGTCAAAAATATCGTCTTTGATTGCACCTGTGCAGCAAAGCTTATATGCGGATGTTTGATTTTCAAGCTTCGGCCAAAGCATTCCCGGTGTGTCCAAAAGTGAAATACCGTCTGAAATACGAAGCCACTGCTTTGCTCTTGTAACACCCGGTTTGTCGCCTGTCTGAGCAACCGCTCTTCCTGCGCATCTGTTTATAAACGAGGACTTTCCGATATTCGGAATACCGACTACCATCGCTCGGATATTGGCAATTTTTCTGCCCTTTTCTGCCTGATTTTTTATCTTTTCAGACATTGTTTCACGTATTGCCGTAATTACCTGCTTAACACCTTCGCCGCTTTTACAGTCGGTAAAAAGAGCCTTGACATTGTTCTTTTTAAAGTACTCCGCCCACTTTTGGCTGATTATCGGATCTGCAAGATCAGACTTATTAAATACAAGAACTCTGTGTTTATTGTTAATAACCTTATTTATTTCCGGATTTCTGCTGCTGTATGGAATTCTTGCATCGCAAAGTTCAATTATGACATCAACCATTGAAAGGTTTTCTGCCAGAATTTTTTCAGCCTTATGCATATGGCCCGGGAACCAATTTATTACCTGATTGTTTTTATCCATCTGTTGTTCCTTTATTTCATTTGAAAGCGACTTAAATCAACCTTGTAGTCAACAACCTCGATTCCGTCAGCTTCCAGTCTTTTCTTTTGAATTTCTCGGCCGCCGCCTCCGAAGTTTATGGCAAGTTCTCCCTTTGCATTAACAACCTTAAAGCAGGGCTGTCCGATGGGATCGGGATTAACATGCAGTATATTACCTACAACTCTTGCAAGCTTTTTATTTCCGAGGAACTCGGCTATTTGACCGTAAGTCACTACCTTGCCCTTTGGAATTGTCTTTAAATAGTCATAAACCTTTTGCTTCATAATAATGCACGTTCAAGAATCATGAAGTCAGTAACTACTATGCTGAGATCTCCGTCATCATCTGTTTTTACCGAAATTGTGTCATCCAAAGCAGAAACATATTCAGTGTTTGGTTCAAGTGAATGTATTATCGTCTCAACAGGCGCAAAAGAGCGATTTACAACACAGAGAATTTCTTCGTCGGGATTCTCAACAATATCGCCGAATACGTCTCGTCCGCCTGAATATACACGTCTGTATCCGAATACATCCTGCTCTGAAGAAATAACTTCTATAAAACCATTTTGAAGAACTTTGTTATTTCTTCGCAATGCCCCGAAACGTTTGAACAATTCAAGCATCTCAAGATTCGGTTCTCTGCCCCACGGATAAGGTCTTCTGTTGTCAGGATCTTCTTCACCTTCCATGCAAATTTCATCACCGTAGTAAATCGTCGGTACTCCGGGGAAGGTAAACATCAGGGCCCCATATGCTTTGTGTGCCGATACTGACTTTTGATAATCTCCGTCAAAAGCTTCCTTAAATTCAGAAAAAAGTCGCTTTACATCATGGCTGCCGGTCATAATAAAACTTGAATACATATTATGAACAGGATAGTTGTCAAGCATACACAATAAATTTTTAAGAACATCGTTGGATGATTTTACACCGGTAAGGAAATCAATCATGATATTTCTGAAAGGATAGTTTGTAACTCCGCTGAGTTCATTTGATGTGAAGTATCTTCTTCTCTTGTCGTAGCTTATCTTATTTGAAGCATCCTCCCAAACCTCACCGATTACAATACCTTTGTTGTCACTTGCTTCATCAACGGTTTTCTTAAATTTTGCAATAAACTCATCGGGAAGTTCATCTGCAACATCAAGTCTGAATCCATTAATACCCTTTGCCATCCACTTTTTTATAATGCTGTTTTCTCCGGTGATTATATAGTCAACATATGACGGGTCAAGCTCATTTACATTGGGAAGATCCTTACATCCCCACCAACAGTCATATACATCATCATTAAACTGTTTGAAATTATACCATGATCTGTATTTGGAATCGAAATGATAGTATGCCCCGTAATCAGGATAAGTATTATATTTGTTGAAATATCTGCTGTTGCAGCCGGTGTGACTGAATACGCCGTCAAGAATTACACCTATTCCGTTTTCCCTGCACTTTTGCATCAATTCGTCAAAAGCTTCATCTCCGCCTAATACTGGATCAATTTTTTCATAGTTGCCTGTGTCATATCTGTGATTACTTGCAGCCTCAAAGACCGGATTGAAATAGACAGTGTTTGCTCCCAGGGATTTTATGTAATCAAGCTTTTCGATCACTCCGTAAAGATCACCACCGTACATATCCCATTTTACGATATTTCCTTCACCGTCTTTTTCGTAACTCGGATTTTCATACCAATCTTCATAGATTCTCGGTTCGTCAAATATACGTCCGCAGTTTTTAATGTCAACTTTTCCGCTTCTTGAAAATCTGTCCGGGAAAATCTGATAAACAATCGCACCTGAAAAATCCTTATTTGCTTTTATATTTTTATCGTAAACCGTAAGCTGATAAGGCTGACCGTTGTTGTCAATTGTATACGTTTCACCTTTTTCGTTAGTAACGAGAAAACTGTAAAAATACAAGCCCGGAGTATTGAACATGTCCACAGCTGCCTTGTATCTTGTCTGTCTTCGTCCGCTTTTTATTGTTACGACTTCTTTCATACCCGCAACAAATTTAAGTTCCGACAGACTTGTATCGGCCGTAATGTGGATTGAAACATTGTACCTTTCTTCACTCTCAACCGGTAAAATAGAATAAAGGTTGAGTACAACAGAAGAACCGGTAGGAATTGCACCTAACGGATTTTTACATCTGATGGTATTCGGATTAAAGTATAATGCCTGATTTCTTGTCATATTCTGCGTTCCAAATTTCCTTTGCGTATCTCAGTATAGTATAGTCACTTGAGAATATTCCGGACTCAGCGGTATTTGCAATTGCCATCTTTGTCCAGCGTTCTCTGTCTTTGTATAAATCATTGATTCTCTTCTGCGCATCTTTGTATGACTCAAAGTCTGCAAGTGCATAGTAAGGATCATTCTCATTTAAGAAATAGTTTAAAACAAGTCTGAACTCATCTTCAGTACACATGTGATTGTAGCCGGACTTAATCTGGTCAATGATTCTGGAAACAGAAGCATTGTTCTTTATAATCTCCTGAGCACTGTATCTGCCGTTTGCCTGAAGGTTCATGACCTCGTCAGCATGCATACCGAAGAGAACAATATTGTCATCGCCCACGGCCTCTCTGATTTCAACATTTGCTCCGTCAAGTGTGGCACATGTAACAGCTCCGTTCATCATAAACTTCATGTTACCGGTACCTGATGCTTCTTTTGATGCAGTAGAGATTTGTTCGCTTACATCTCCGCCGGGAATCATCACCTCGGCAAGGCTTACGCTGTAATTCGGAAGGAATACAACTTTAAGTTTGTCTTTAACTCTCGGGTCATTGTTTACTGCATCGGCAACAGTATTAATCAGCTTGATGACATTTTTGGCAATCATATAGCTTGGGAAAGCCTTTGCAGCAAAAATGTATGTATGGGGCACAATATCAAGGTTCGGATTATCCTGAAGTCTGTTGTACAAATCCATAACATGAAGAATGTTGAGAATCTGTCTCTTATACATATGAAGACGCTTAACCTGAATATCAAAAATTGATGAAGGGTCTACAACCACTCCGCATTTTTCTTTGATGTAGTCTGCAAGTCTGGTCTTGTTATTGTATTTAACATTCATGAATGCTTCCTGAAAAGCCCTGTCATCAGCATGAGCCTGAAGATTATGAAGCTCAAGAGGAACCTTTTTCCATTTGTCACCGATGGTTTCATCAATGAGTTTTGAAAGTCCCGGATTGGCCTTCATAAGCCAACGTCTGTGGGTAATTCCGTTTGTCTTGTTGTTAAATTTACCGGGATAGAAATTGTGGAAATCGGCAAGTTCTCTGTTTTTGAGAATTTCAGTATGAAGTGCTGCAACACCATTGACAGAATGACTTCCGACAATGGCAAGGTGTGCCATTTTAACAACACCGTCCTGAATGATTGACATCTTTCTGAGCTTATCCCAGTCACCATTGTATCTTTCAGATACTTCAACGCAGAATCTTCTGTTGATTTCTTCAACAATCATATAGATTCTCGGTAAAAGTGTCTTAAACATGTCAATGTCCCACTTTTCCAGAGCCTCAGCAAGAATGGTATGGTTAGTGTATCCCATTGTCTTAACGGTGATATCCCATGACTCATCCCACTCAAGTTCTTCCTCGTCAATAAGGATTCTCATAAGCTCGGCAACAGCAAGAGCAGGATGCGTATCATTTATATGAATGGCTACATACTTATCGAAATCTCTTACTGAAATGCCCTGTTTTTTTATTTTATTAACAATGCTTTGAATGCCCGCGCTTGTGAAGAAATATTCCTGCTTAAGTCTGAGCATTTTACCGCGCTTTGTTGAGTCATCAGGATAAAGTACATTTGTAATTGCACCTACGCTGTACTGTCCCTCGGTTGCTTTCTCGTAGTCGCCTCTGCTGAAAGAAGTGAAATCAAAGCCGGAGCCTTCAGTTTCTGCACTCCAGAGTCTTAAGTTGTTAATCTGATTATTTCTGTATCCGGGAACAGGCATGTCATACGGAACAGCAAGAATCGGTTCGTAATCTCTATGTCTGATAACAAGTCTGTTGTTTTCAAAAGTAACATCGCACTTACCGCCGAATTTAACAATTACGGCAAGGTCATCATGTCTGACCTCCCAAACATTTCTGATTTTAAGCCAGTTGTCAGGAGTTTCAATCTGATAACCATTTGAAATCTGCTGTTCAAATAAGCCGTACTTATATCTGATACCGTTTCCGTGTCCGGTCACTCCGATTGAAGCCATCGAATCAAGGAAGCAGGCAGCAAGTCTTCCGAGTCCGCCGTTTCCGAGACCTGCATCCGGTTCAAGTTCTTCCATGTCTTTAAGGGAAATACCCAGTTCCTTTAGTCCTTCTTCACAAACATCTCTTATGCCCAAGTTGATAAGGTTTGCGTCCATAAGTCGGCCGATAAGGAATTCAAGAGAAAAATAGTAAACCTGTTTTTTCTTCTCCTTCTCACTTCCCTTTTTTGATTCATACCACTCAGGACCCATATACTCCGTGATAAGAGTTCCGAATGTTATATATTTTTCAAGATCAGTGGCTTCGTCCAATGACTTCTGATACATTTTGAGAAGCTTATCCTGAAAATCCTTTTTAAATGTTTCCTTGTTTAATACCATTTTCCTACCTCTTTAAATCCTGTCATTTATACAATTCAATATATTTTTTGGCTGATGAAGACCAGTCATTCTTTGTCTTCATTGCATTCTTCACAAGTTTATTCCATGAATCCTTTTTACCGTACTGCTCAGTTGCGTATCTGATTGTATTCAGCATTTCATGGGCATTGTAATTCTTAAACGAGAAACCGTTTCCTGTTCCGTCAAACTCATTATACGGAATAACAGTATCCTTAAGTCCTCCTGTTTCACGAACAATCGGTACAGAACCGTATCTCATTGATATCATTTGACTTATACCGCAGGGTTCAAACTGCGAAGGCATGATAAACATGTCTGAACCGGCATAAATCTTATTTGCAAGCTTTTCACTGTATCCGATGTAACAGGCAACCTTGCCCGGATAAGCCGAAGCATAGTACTCAAAGAAATCCTGATAATCCCTGTCACCGCTTCCCAAAACAACAAACTGCAGATCCATCTTAATAATTTCTTCCATGACACAAGTGATAAGATCTATTCCTTTTTGTCTTACGAGTCTTGTAACAAGACCGATTACCGGCACATCGGGATTCTTCGGAAGTCCGAATTCCTCCTGGAGATCAGTTTTACATGTCTTCTTTCTTCCGATTGAACGGTCAGAGAAATTGCATGCAATATAGGGGTCTTTAAGCGGATTATACTGCTCAAAATCAATACCGTTTGTTATTCCGCAAAGTTTATATGCCTTCTCCCTCATAAGCCCTTCAAGACCTTCTCCGAAATATGCATCTTTGATTTCTTCCGAATATGTTTTACTGACGGTTGTCACTTTATCGGCAAATACAATTCCGCCCTTCATAAAGGACATGCCGTCTTTATATTTGAGCTTATCCTCTGCATAATATCTGTATGAAAGTCCGCAGATTTCTTCAAGAAGTTTTGGATCAAATACTCCCTGATATTTCAGATTGTGAATTGTATACACGGTTTTGGTATGTTCAAGATCGGGACTTTTGTCATACCGGTCTCTGAACATAACAGGAATAAGACCTGTCTGCCAGTCATTGCAGTGAATTACATCGGGTCTGAAATCATCCATTCTGAATATTGACTCCATAACAGCTCTGCAGAAGAAAGCAAATCTTTCTCCGTCGTCATAATATCCGTACAAACCGTTTCTTTTGAAATAGTATTCGTTATCAACGAAGTAGTACTTCACTCCTTCATATTGCAGTAAAAAGAGCCCGCAATACTGTTGTCTCCAACCGACACTTACGTTGAAGTTGCATATATATTGCATTTTACCTGAATAATCTTCCGGAATGTCGCTGTACTTAGGCATGATTACTCTGCAATCCACACCTTCCTTACACAAAGCTTTCGGAAGTGCGTATGCAACATCACCAAGTCCGCCTGTCTTTGCAAAAGGATATACTTCAGAAGATACAAATAATACTTTCATTCAAACGTTCCTCCAAATCAGAATTTTAAATCTAAAGCAAGGTTTCTCTTTTCAATAACAACCGGATACTCTCTGCTGCCCTTGAGTTCCGTATCACAGTCGATAACAGCATTTTTATCGATGATTACATTCGAAAGCTTAGAACCTGCTTTAATTTTACAGTTCTGAAGAATAATGCAATTCTCAAGTTCGCAGTTCTCTTCGATTGTTACGTATCTTGCTATAATGCTGTCACGCACATTGCCTTTTATTATGCATCCGTCGGCAATGAGTGAGTTATATAACTGACATCCCTCAACATAGAGAGTCGGATGTTCGTCTTTAATCTTTGTATAAATCGGTCTGTCAGGATGCATCAGGAGAGCAAGTCTTATTTTTGAAGAGAGCATATCCATGCTTGCCTTGTAATATGCACTGATGGAGTTGATGCAGGCCACATAATCACGAACTTCATAAGCATTCGTCTTGTAGTTGTCCATTTCATCAAAAATAAGATTGTAGATGCCGGTTTGACCCTTTGATGAAGCAGCCTGATGAAGGAACTGAACGAACAGCTGTCTGCTCATGATAAATACTTCCATACAGATATCAGCATCATGCATAAGTCCGATGTTTCTTCCTGCATCAATTACTTCATTTGTGTTTTTGTTTATGTTGAGTGTATAACAGTACTTGAAATTTTCTGTAGCATCGTCAACATGTTTGTAAAGCATTGTGATATCCGCACCGGATTCTTCATGTGCCATACATACCGCACCGATATCGATGTTGCAAATCATGTATGATGATGTGAGAATTACCATATCACTTTTGCTTCTGTAAAAATACTCAAGGTTGTTTGTTATAACCTTCGGATCCATTTTACCGAGATCATCAAGACTGTGGTTGAACATGAACACACCGTCATTTTTTCTGTTGAGGTCCCATGGTTTACCCGTATCTATATGGTCAATCAAAGAACGGGTATTGTTGTCGTAGAATATACCAACATTTGTAATTCCGGCATTAACCACATTTGAGAGCATAAAATCAATTACTCTGTATCTTGATGCAAAAGGAATTGAAGCGATGGGACGATTTGTTGTTAAACTTCTGATTTCATTTTCATTCTCGTTTATGTTGAAAACAGCCATGTAATCTTTCATTATTTCATGTCCTCCTCTACTTTAAGGTCCTGATCAAGCAACTTGATTTCCACACCGTCACCTATGGTTACTCCCTTGCAGATTTCGGTTCTCTTCATGATAATTGATTTTTTTATTACCGCATTTTCTCTTATTGTGCATCTTTCCATGATGATTGAATCGGAAATATGTGCACCCGGCTCAATGAAAACACCTGGGAATATTATCGAATTTTCAACAATACCGTTGATTTCACAGCCCTCTGAAATAAGACAGTTCTTAACAACCGCTTCTCTGCCAATGTGCTGAGCCGGCCAGATGCCTGTATCCGTGTAGAGTTTCCACGAATTATCAAAAAGTTTAACGGCATTGTTTTCGGAAAGAAGGTCCATGTTTGCTTCCCAATAGCTTTCTACTGTTCCGACATCCTTCCAATAACCTTCAAATCTGTATGCAATAAGCTTATTGTTGTCCGCTATCATTTTAGGAATTATGTTTTTACCGAAGTCATAATCCGAATCAGGGTCTTTTGCATCTTCGATAAGATATTTACGAAGTTTCTGATAATTGAAAATATAAATGCCCATTGAAGCAAGTGTACTCTTCGGGTGCTTCGGCTTTTCTTCAAATTCAATAATTTGTCCGTTTTTATCTGTATTCATGATACCGAATCTTGATGCTTCTTCAAGTGATACATCAATTACGGCAATTGTTGCATCCGCATTTTTCTTGATGTGCTCATCAAGCATTTTACGGTAATCCATCTTGTAGATGTGGTCACCTGAAAGAATGACAACATATTTCGGATCATAGTGATCCATAAATTCCATATTCTGATAAACAGCATTTGCGGTACCCTTGTACCAGTCACCGCCCTGCTCTGTAAAATACGGGGCAAGGAGTTCAGCACCGCCGTGGATTCTGTCAAGGTCCCATGGTGCGCCGATACCTACATGTGCATTAAGCATCTGAGGCTTATACTGTGTAAGAACGCCTACTGTGTCGATACCTGAGTTAGAACAGTTACTGAGTACAAAGTCTATGATTCTGTACTTAGCACCAAACGGAACGGCTGGCTTCGCCATACTTTTAGTCATCGTTTTGAGACGACTTCCCTGTCCGCCGGCAAGGATCATTGCAATCATTTTTTTCTTTGCCATGTTAGTTCTCCTTCTTTGCTGTCTTTTTGTTTTTAAATACGGGCTTTAATATTAATCCTCCGTTAGAAGGAATTTTAACAACTATTGAAGAGGACTGTCCGTGCATGGGAACAGGTTCGGGTTTTATCTTTCCCTTGTTCTTCACGTCGTTTCCTCCGTAAACTTTCCAGTCTGTGTTAAGCTCTTCCTCGTAATCGCAGAATCTCGGAACACCTATTCTGAATTCGTCATAGGACACAGGAGTGAAGTTACAGATGAAAACAAGAAAATCCTTGTCGTCGTTTGAATATCTTACAAATGACAGAATGCTCTGATCGCCGTTGTCCGCATCGATCCATGAGAAGCCTTCATATCCGTCATCTTTCTCCCAAAACGGCTTGAGAGTTTTGTACTTCAGGTTAAGGTCAGAAACAAACTTTTTAAGCTTAACATGGGGTGGATAAAGAAGAAGCTTCCATTCAAGTTCTTCGTAGTATCTCCACTCGATAAACTGACCGAACTCACTTCCCATGAAGAGAAGCTTTTTACCGGGATGACCCATCATGTATGTATAAAGACATCTTAAGGCTGCAAACTTGTTTTCGTACTCTCCTGGCATCTTACTGAGCATTGAACACTTTCCGTGAACAACCTCATCATGAGAAAACGGAAGAACATAGTTCTCACTGAATGCATACATAAGAGAGAAGGTCATATCTCTGTGCTTGTATTTTTTGAATAACGGGTCTGTTTTTGCATAATTAAGCGTATCATTCATCCAACCCATATTCCACTTGAAAGAAAAGCCGAGGCCGCCGACATACGTAGGTTTTGTAACGAGAGGCCAGGCGCTGGACTCCTCTGCAATCATAATCGGATTGTTGAAATACGAATAAATGGTTGCATTGAGTTTTCTGAGAAAATCTATACCCTCAATGTACTCTCTGCCTCCGTATATGTTGCGGAGCATTTTATTATCTTCCTTCGCATAGTCAAGATACAGCATGTTTGCAACTGCGTCCACACGAAGTCCGTCCAAATGAAACTCCTTCATGAAATATACGGCATTTGAAATCAGAAAGCTTACTACATGTCCTTTTCCGAGGTCAAAGTTTGCAGTACCCCACTCGTAGTTTTCTCTTAATATTTCAGTTTCATTTTCATAAAGCCAGGAACCGTCAAATTTATAAAGACCGGGGCTGTCTTTGCAGAAATGTCCGGGAACCCAGTCAAGAATAACTCCTATGCCTGCCTTATGAAGAGTGTTAATAAAGTATTTGAAATGTTCCGGCTTTCCGAAACGGCTTGTGATTGAATAATATGACAGAGTCTGGTATCCCCATGATGCATCAAGAGGATGTTCGGAAACCGGCATTATTTCCACATGTGTGTAATTCATTTCACGAACATACTCAACGAGCTCGTCGGCAATCTCTTTATAATTCAGGAAAGGTTCATCTGCCTTGTGTGCATCCTGCTCCTCCTGTGAAAGTTCCGTGAGCTTTCCTCTCTTCCAGCTTCCGAGATGAAGTTCATAAATATTCATCGGTCTTACAACTCTGTTGTGAGATCTTGACTCCTTAAGATATCTTGCATCCGTCCACCTGTAATCCTTAAGAGGATAAACAACCGATGCAGTTCCCGGTCTGAGTTCGCTGAATGTTGCATAAGGATCAGACTTAAATATAAATGTTCCGTCTGAAGAATAAATGACATATTTATACAAGGAACCTTTTTTTGCTTTTTCGGAGAATGCAGTCCATACACCGTATTCATCTTTTTTCATCCAAAGTGAATCTGCAGACCAGTTATTGAAGTCACCGGCTACAGCAACTTTATGAGCATTAGGTGCATAGAGAGTAAACGAAACTCCTTCATCGTGCAATTTTGCGCCAAAGAACTTATATGCCTCTGCGGCATCGCCATTAAGATACTCGTTTATGAAGTTTTTATAGTCCTTATTTGCCATAATACCCCGAAAATACCTTGTCTAATTTTAACATTTTTAATATATAAAAGCAAGAAACAAAAAACCCGAAATAACCATGCGAAAACAGAAAAAGCGAGGCCGAAGCCTCGCTTTAAAATGATTATTTTATTATTATCCGAGCATGCTGATAAGTACGCCTGCAGCTACAGCTGAACCGATAACTCCGGCAACATTTGGTCCCATGGCATGCATGAGAAGATAGTTGTTCGGGTTCTCCTGCTGTCCTACTTTCTGGGCAACTCTGGCTGCCATAGGAACGGCTGATACACCGGCTGAACCGATAAGCGGGTTAACCTTACCCTTTGTAACAATATAGAATACCTTTCCGAGCAACAAACCACCTGCAGTACCCATACCGAATGCAATAACACCAAGAATGATGATTGAAATCGTACGGAATGTAAGGAATGTTGCACCTACCGCAGTAGCACCTACTGATAAACCAAGGAAAATTGTAACGATATTCATAAGTTCGTTCTGAACCGTCTTTGAAAGTCTTTCACATACACCGCTTTCCTTGATTAAGTTGCCAAGCATTAAGCATCCTACAAGTGTTGCTGCGTCAGGAAGGATGAGAGCAACAAGAATTGTAACGAAAATCGGGAAAATAATCTTTTCCGTCTTTGATACGGTTCTTGCCTGAGTCATTACAACCGAACGTTCCTTCTTTGTCGTAAGAGCTTTCATTATCGGAGGCTGAATTACCGGAACAAGTGCCATATACGAATATGCGGCAATTGCGATAGCCGGTAAAAGTTCCGGAGCAAGCTTTGAAGCTGTGAAAATAGCTGTCGGACCGTCAGCTCCGCCGATGATACCGATTGCACCTGCTTCCTTCGGGGCAAATCCGAGAGCTATTGCACCTGCATATGTTGCGAAAATACCAAGCTGAGCAGCCGCACCTAAGAGCAAGCTTGTCGGTCTCGCAAGAAGAGGTCCGAAGTCTGTCATGGCACCGATACCGATGAAGATAAGAGGAGGATAAATTCCGAAGTCAACACCCTTGTAGAGATAGTAAAGAAGTCCCTCTTTCCATCCTGTTCCCTTGAGAGCTTCCAAAAGATGCATCTTCTGAGCATTTTCAGCAAGCGCATTCCAGGAAAACTGATCCATGCCTATGTTTTTCAGGAAATCCGAGAACGATATTCCCGCTGCGTTAAGCATTTCCGTAAGACCCTCAACCGTGTATTTACTTGTAAGGTTTGCGAGCGGAAGGTTTGCGATAAGCACACCGAACGCAATCGGAAGCAAAAGAAGGGGTTCGAACTTTTTAACGATTGCGAGGTAAAGGAGTACGCAGGCAATGATAATCATTACGAGGTTTCTCCAACCGCCTTCCATGAAGTTGTTGATAATGTATCCGACACCTGAATCTCTCAGGATATCACCTATTGTACTAAAGAAAGATCCCATTTATTTTGACCTCCCTACTCTTTTGAAGGAAGCCACCCTGAAGTTTGATGTCTTTCCTGTTTTTTCCATGTATGCAGAAATTGCAGCAGTGATGACAGCAACAAGTTCCGCATCATTATTATCTTCATTTGTCATTACTACAGTTTCCGTTTCAGTCTTCTGAACTTCTATTACCGTTTCAGCCTTTTTCTTTTTTCCGCTGCGGAAAATAAAAGGAAACAGAAGAAGCGCAAGAGTGATGATTACCATTACAACAAATACTATAGAGAATCCGACAAAGATTACACTTAAATCACTCATTCTATCCTCCAAATAATTATAAAAATCAAGAGCGAATTATATCACTTCTGCCACAGTTTTGTAAACCATATCAGCAATATAATTCATATCAAGCATGCCGTTTTCGTCGTTACATTTAAGAACCTTTGCATTATTGAATACTTCGGCTGCACCAAGGTAACCGTTTCTGACATCACTCATAAACTGTTTGTCAGCCTCGTACACATCAGCCTTTTCACCGACATAGTCCCTGTGGCCCTTTTTACCGACGTTTATAAAAGATTGCTCGACAGTAATATCAAAAATCACATACATATCCGGTTCAGGAATTCCGAGCTCATCAAACTCAAGAGCACTGACCCATTTCATAAAGTCTTTTCTTCTGTCTTCACTGCATCGAACGCCCTGATAAACTGCATTTGAGAGTGATGATCTGTTCAGAAGAAGAATGTCATATTTTGAGAAATCAAAATTTTTGAAATTGGTAAGCCTGTCGCACGCGTACCAAAGTGCCATGGATTTCGGATCAAGTGTTTTTGCGGTAACCTCATAATCACCGGAAAGAAGCTTTCCTATTTCGGTTCCGATGAACTTGTCATAAGCCGGAAAATCAAGTTTTCCGACCCTGTATCCCTCTTTTTCCAAGCGTTCAAAAAGAATCTTATACTGGGAGCCTTTTCCGCTTCCGTCGATTCCCTCCAAAGCTATTATTTTACAAGTATTAACCATAAAGTAATCTCCCATAAATAACTTTATTTATAATATCATCTGTCGACAAACAATGCAAAAATATTATAGAATAAATCAAGAGGTATCATAATGAAGGCATCAGCAATTATTTGTGAGCTTAATCCGCTTCACAATGGTCACAAATACATAATGGACAAAGCCAGGGAGGACAGTAACCCTCTTGTTATGGTTATGAGCGGAAACTTTGTTCAGCGCGGATGTCCTGCATGTGTCGACAAATGGACCCGGGCAAAAGCTGCCCTTTCAGAGGGAGCAGATCTTGTTATTGAACTTCCCGACATATATTCCTGTTCTTCAGCTGAATATTTTGCAAAAGGTGCTATAAGTATTCTGAAAGCAACGAAACTTGAATACAATCTTCTTTTCGGCATTGAGGGAGATAATCGCGGGGCACTTTCAAAAGCAGTTATGCAAAGACTCGGAAAGTCTTATCTTGACGATGCGAAGGAAAGAATGTCCCTGGGAGATTCTTATGCTTCCTCCTCTCTTGACGAAGTTCTCAAATCAAACAATATTCTGGCACTTGAATATACAGTTGCCGTTAACGAACTGGGAGCTGAAAATGTCACTCCTGTTCCTGTTGAAAGAACAGGTAAAAAGAGCCATATCGAGACTGCAAGCGAAATAAGAAACAAACTAAGCAACACCAACGAACTTTCCTGTTTTCTGCCAAAAGCTTCGTTCAAAATTTTATCAGAATCATTCGAATCCGGACTCGGGCCGATTAACCCTGCTCCCATTGAGAATTATATAATCGCAATGCTGAGAAAAATAAGTGCAGAGAACCTGTCAAAGCAGGCATTTGTATCTGAAGGACTTGAACACAAACTCATTAACGAAGCATACAGATGCACGACATTTGCTGATTTGGTTTCCGCCTGTACCTCAAAAAGATACACTTCTTCAAGAATAAGGAGAGCCCTTTATTCCCTTGTTACCGGCACGACATCCGATTTACTGAACGAGTTTAAATATAAAGCACCGTATATCAGAATATTGGGTTTCTCAAAAATAGGTGCGGAAGCGGTTTCTGAAATCTGTAAAAAAACAGATATTCCCGTCTTAATTAATGCTTCAGACAGGGAAAAACTTACGGGAAATGCAAGAAAAGTATTCGAGAATCAGGTTTCGGCAACAGCACTTTACGAAATGTGTCTTCCCAAACAGGGAACCAGAAACGCGGACACGGAACTGACACATCCGCCTGTAAAAGTTTAAAATATTGACATTAAAACACCTGCATTGTATAATATCATAGTTTTATAGGGGTGTCGTATATCGGTAGTATAACGGTCTCCAAAACCGCTGAGCTAGGTTCGATTCCTAGCACCCCTGCCAAAGGGCATCACCGGAAACGGTGGTGCCTTTCATTTTTACCGGAGATATTATGAACAGTCTTAACAAACGAAAATCTTTAGTATTGTCAATTCTTTTTGCAGTCGCTCTGTGCGGCATTACATTTGCAATATGGGGCATATTCGGAAAACTCGAAGTCGACTTTGAAAGCAGAAAGTCTCACTCTCTTATTTTGGCAATAGCCTCATATTTGTATATTATTGCTGTCAGTGCAATATGCATTCTTCTCAGAAAATATAAAAAAGTAATTGCACTCAGAGGAATCGTATTCTATCTGTTAATCGGTTTGGTGGCGTTCGTAATATATTTTATACTTCTTCTTGCAGGAGAAAACAGTTTTCTCGCAGTTGCAGCTTCAGAAATATATTATTTGTGGACTTTGCCGCTTCATGAGGGTTCACTCTTTGCAATCGGAGCATTTCACTTCCCGGTAACATATGTTATGGCTCTGTTTTATGCATTTATCACATATGTTGCTGCAAAATCACTTCACGGCATTAAGGTTGACAAAGATTTCGAAAAGAAAATAAAAGAAAAGCACGATCTCGAATCACAGGCTGCAGAAGAAGCACTTCAGCACCGTGTTCAAACAGCAAAAGAAGCTGAAGACCGTGTAAATAAATCAATTTAATCTTTGATTTTGTTTTGTTTTACTGAATTCGAAGGCAATTGCCATTCACCTGTAAAAAGTCCCGATCTGTCAATTCGCTCAAAGCCGAGTCCTGAAATACTGTCACGAATCAGCTGAGCTGAAGCACAAGGAAGCTTTCTGCATCTCATCGAGTCAATATAGTTGATAATTGATGAAATTCCCGGAATGGAAATTCCGTCTCTTACACATTCGCAAATCAGTTCTCTGACATCATCAGAATAGTTTCTTATGACATCCGTGAAATACTCTGATGTAATCAGATTCTCAATTTTAGGATTGTTATTGAGGATTTCAAATACCTTAAGCATAAGATTCGAGTGGAGCATGGTACCGCCCTGAATGCAGGCAGCAACCATAGCGAGATCTATATTCCACATATAACGGTCTGATGCGGATTTAATCATTGAATATCCTTGGGCAGCAGCACAAATTGCTCCCATATATATGGCTTTTCTGCAATGCTCAGTTATTTCTTTTCTTTTTGAAGAGTCAACATTATCTAAAGGCTTTGCATAGCAAATGCCCGATGCAGCAACTCTCTCATTTATTCTTTGCGATGCGAAATGCATGTCGATTGCAGCGGAAATAGTCGGAATCGGACAATCAAGCTCAGTTGAACTTCTTCCAATCCACCCGTCTTTATGAGAATTCTGAACTCGGTCAAGCACGGCATCTGCAAGATATCCGTCAGTTAAGTCATCTATTCTTCCTATCACGCTTGAGGCAGAATCCAAAATATATGACTGAGCTTCCCCCGAATTGAAATCACTCAGTATATTTGCGATTTCATTCGGATCCATCTTAAGAACCCTTTGCATGATTTCAATTGCTTCCGAAACAATTTCCAGGTTTGCAAAATATATGCCGGTTGTGACCATTTTTACAAACTGACCGACACCTTCCGGTCCTAAATATGCAGCGCATGATTTTCCTGCAACCGAAGCAGAGATGTCGCTTAAATAATACTGAATCTTTTTTGCAACTTCTTCATTACCCGATATCATGAAAGCAGGTTTTTCAATAGACTGGTCAGTTACATAAATGTAGCCTGTGCCGATATAGGTCACACCTTGCTTCTTTAAAGCCAAAGTATTTCTTGCGGATTCTTTATAAAACATATCCGAGCAGTCAACAATGGTGTCTCCGGGACTGACAACATTTGAAATCTGGCTGAGCAAATCGGAGTTATAGTTCTTACAAAGTATGATAATCGTTCTTGGTTGAGGCACTGAAGCAACAAGCGTCTCAAAGTCGACAACCAAGTCTGCGTTATAGCTTGATATTTCATGGGTAAAGCCGACAAATTCAGAGTTCGGAATAAGGTCACCGATTTTACACAGGGCTATTCTGTGATCTCTCTCAAGCAGTCTTTGAGCAAGTTCAAGTCCTGCTTTACAGTTTGTGATTATTCCGAATTTCATGCTGTCATCCATTGCTCTTACCTCTTATTGAAATAGTTTAATTGATTTACTTTTCAGTGTCAATTTGAACAGTTTTCTGATAACGTTCAATCGTTACTCTTATACCCATATTATTTGCATGCGTAATAAAATTATCGATTACATTCTGTTGTGAAGAAGTAAAATCATCTTCCGGAAACACCAGTTTAATCTCTCTTGAAATAATACTCCCCTCCGGAATAACGGTGCCTTTATATTCTCCTCCGTTGAAGTTATACAGCTTCTTTGCAAAATCTTCCAGGGTTTTTCTGAGTGCTGCATCACTTTGATAAGTCTCTTTTGTATGATTTATGCTGAGTATGGACATCACCATTCCGTGATCATAATAATCTGCCACAGGGAAAAAGTGCGGCAGATTACCACCGAATAATTCTTCAATTTTCTTTCCTCTTTCAAAGTTGCTCAAATTCCATATTGACTCACCGTTTTCACCGATTCCCTCGGTTGCGAGTCCGTCTGTAAAACAACCGACGCATACATTTTTTCTGAATTTGATTCCCTTTACAAGCCATCCGAGAAAAGGGATATCATAATCACAGGTAAACTCACCTGTCAGACTTATGTCATTGTTACCGTGGTAAAAATTACTGTTACTGAATTTCCATTTAAGTCTGTTTTTATAGTATTTGTTATATGTTTCATCCTCTTCAAGATTGGCCGCAAACATTTTGTCGGCAGCAAACTCGTACAGTTTATCCGTGCCGAATCTCAAAACCGTATCGGTATTAAGATATTCACTGACTTTGCCGAGATTAATTCCGTCTCCGACTTTTTCTTTTATGGCATTTGTCATCTTTTCAACGCCGTTTGTATGATAGAGCACGGCGTATTTTGACATCGTCTGTGCTGTTTTATACATTGCCTTGGAAGCACAGTTGTATGCCATATACGAATCAATTAAAGCAAAGCAGATAATAAAAACAGCAATGACAAAAGGTATCGTAAATGCAGCTTCTATGGTAAGAGCACCTTTTTTATCAGTAAGTAACCTGGACTTCACCGCTTATTTCAAACCCCTTTCTTTCATTTCCGTAATACTTGTCAACTATTGCATTCAGCGGAGTGTAAAAGTTACATGATGTAATCACGCTTGTTGAATAATCACCCAGACTGAAATTGCTTTCGGTAGCAGTTGATATATTTGCTTCAATCAAATCCTGTATTCTCAGCAGCTTGTCCTCCTGGTCCATCGAAAACAGAAGAACTCTGAGATAACCTTCGTAATTCATTGCGAACTCTCCTTCTTCCCTTTCCTCGTTATTGATATTGTCCTTAATAACATTCCCTATTCCGGATATACTCAGCCGCCATGTCTCTTTTGTTTTAATCAGAGGTACTTCCTCACCTTTCTTCAACGCAGATACGTCCATACCTGCCTCGCATAAGGCCCAACCTGACAAAACCACAGCTGTAAAAATGGGTTCTGCAATTGCACAGGTTGTTGCTGCAGCCATGGCAGCACCTATTGCTCTTGCAAGCTTAACCTTTTCGCTGTCTGAGATTATGTAAAGAAAATTAAAGCCGCTTCGTATACCGAATATTTTCAAAAGTGTATTACTTATGTTTTTCTTGTCTCGTCTGTCACCATGCAGTATATATTCCACTTCTCCGTTTATTATTCTGAATCTGTCATAACTTTCATCAGTTGCGTTGCTGAAATATGTAACCGCATAATCATCCGTCAGAATTTTATCCATGATGTCATAATCAGAAAGTGTTTCATCACTTGAATTAGAAGGAAGCCTGTCAAACAAATCTTTCTTGATTTCTTTTTCCGAATCAACATCCACCGTGCATCCTTTTTCAGCATTATCCGCATCTGCAGTTGGGTCTTCTGACAGAAGATTGTTGTTTGCGTGACCGTCTCCGTTATATACACTGAGTTCGTA
>CAMFNB010000019.1 GCA_945965275.1 uncultured Clostridia bacterium
TGTATAAGAGACAGGGATAGTCTGAAGGCTTCCGGCAAGGTTACCGCCGCCTACAGCCTGCTCTACTGCCTGTCCTACGTTAAACTGAGTTGCAGCCGCAAGGTTCAGGTTTGCTGTCTTACAAGCGCCGAAGTCTGCAGTCTCATAACTTGTGAATACTGATGTATTCTTTCCTTTTACAGGCCATTCACGCCAGAACTTCATTGAGCTTACTTCTTTGTTTGCGGGAACAACCTGTCCGTCTCCCACATAGGCAACAGCAGCGTTGTCGAATAAGCTGTAAAGTGCAACATTTGCTGCAAGTTCCTTGATTTCGTCTGTTTCATCTGAATTCTTTACAACAAAACCAACCGTGTGAGCACCGTTCTTGTGAACATCAAGTCTCGGCATGTGCATGTAGTCCCAGTCAAAATCTACTATTGACCAGTCTGCATACTGATCATCCGTGTTGTTCCAAAGGCCTGTCTCAAAACGGTCAACAATTGCAAGACCGATTTCAGAGAAATCTTTGCCCGTGAATTTTTTCTGTACATTATGTGATTTAACGAAATTAACAAGCTTGTTAAGACCGTTTACAACATCACCTGATGTAAGGTTAACCTTTGAATAATCAACAGTTCCGTCTTCGTTTGTTTTGAAAATCTGTCCGCCGAAGCCTTCAGCAAATGAACCCCATACAGCATAATCTGTATAGTCCATTACGATTTTACCGCCGACGCTTGAAATTGCATCAGCATATTTAACAAACTCGTCCCAAGACCACTTATCACTCGGAATTTCATCAATACCTGCTGAGCGAAGCATTGAATAGTTGATAAATACATATTTATGATAGTACTCTGTAGGAACCATATATATTCTTCCGTTGTATGTTGCGTTCTGGTATGCAGCGGGAAGGACTTTTTCAGAAAGTTCAACTTTAGTGTATCCGTTGTTTGAATAATCGTGGAAATCTGAAGCAATGTCTGTTAAGTCAATAATCTTACCGCTTTCAGCAAGCTTTGCAACATCGTCATCTCTTACGATATAAATATCACCGATTTCTCCGGAAGCAATTCTGCTGTCGAGAGTTGAGAAATACTCCTCCTCTGTGTAGTTATCATCATAAACAACTTCAAGACCTGTGTAGTCAAAAGCAATTTGGCTGATGTAGTCCATAATTGAATCATCATACTTAGCTGATCTGTAAGCTGAAATGGTAATTTCACCACGAAGATCCTTAGGAGTCGGGTTAGGAGTACGTGCAGCTGTTACATAAGTCTCTCCCTGTTCGTTGTTTCCGCAAGCAGCAAAAGAGAAAATAAGTAATACTGTGAGTAAAGATACAATTATTTTTTTTGAAATATTGTTCATTTTCGTAACCTCCTTACTCAATTACGCCCATACGTTCAATACCGGCAACAAGCTTTTTCTGACCGATAACATAAACGATAAGGACAGGAATCATAACAAGCATACAACCTGCGAAAAGCATAGGCTCCGTAAGGGCTTTATCCTGTGCAGTTACTGAATCCTGAAGACCGAGAAGTTCAGAATAATACTGGCTGATGTTCTGAAGTCTTGGCTGAAGAGTCATAACTGAAGAATGGTACATGTATGTTGTTGTTTCGTTATTATCATTCCAATGCCATACGAATGAGAATATGAATGTGATAATCATAGCTGATCTTACAAGAGGAAGCATAATCTGGAAGAATACTCTTGCAGGGCCTGCTCCGTCGATTCTCGCTGCGTCATCCATGGCATCAGGTATTCTCTGGAAGAAATACATGTAAATCATTACAAAGAGAGCACCACGAAGTCCCAAACCAAACAAACAAGGCAATACAATAGGAAGTACCGTATTGATCATCTTCATCTTAACGAACATACCGTAAGCTGAAAGGATTGTTGTCTGCGGCGGAATAAGAAGTACAAGGATTGTAAGTACAAAAAGAATATTTCTCCATTTTGTCTTATATCTGCCGAGTGCATAACCTGCAAGGGCACAGAACACTGTCTGAAGCACGGCACTTGCAAGTGATGTAAACATTGTCTGGAAGAAAGCACTTGGATAGTTAAGAGCTTCCCATGCCTTTGTAAAGTTACTCCACTGAATGGCTGACGGAATGTACTGGATTGTAGGATCCAAGTAGTCGTCAGATGACATACATGAAGTTGAAAGCATGTATACAAACGGTAAAACGAACAGGAATGCAAGTTCGATTAACACATAGTATAAAGCAATTCTTCCGATAACAAACTTAATCTTTTTCTTAGCCTTAAAGCCGAGGTTCTGGTATTTAGCAGCCAGCCCTTTAAAGAAGTTGATTGCCTTACTCACTTCAGCCACCTCCTTGTTAAAAGTACGAATACAAGAATGGTAATGAGAGCCATCAACATGTACATCCAGCTGAGGGCTGAAGCCATACCGTAATATGCCTCACCGTTGCTTCCGTTCGTAAGACTGTTCATAAGACCCATTACAGGGTTTGAAGAATCAACGAAGGAGTCAACCAAAGCATAGACTGCATTCAAAATAACGAACGGTGATATATAAGGAAGTGTGATGTGCCAGAAACTTTCCCAAGCAGTTGCACCGTCAAGCTCCACAACCTCATAAAGAATGTCCGGAACACTCTGGAGAGCTGCAAGGAAGATAAGAATTTCTACACTACTCTTCCACATAATACTACCGATTTGTGATGAAAGACCACCACCGAAAATCATTGCAAGCATATTGTTGTCAGTTGCCTCGGAGAGCAAACTCGAGAAAACAGATACGGAACCTACATCCTGCTGGAACAGGTAAGTCATAATAACACCGGCAAGAATTACAGGAATAAAGAATATTACTCTGAATATTGTTCTTCCCGGGAACTTCTGTTTAAGCAATACTGCAACGAATAATGAGAAACCAACAACAACCGGCACCTGGTAAAGTGAGTTTAAGAATGAGTTAACAATTACTTCACCATACTGAGGGTTCTTAATGACTTCCATGTAGTTGTTAAATCCAATAAAACTGCCGCCGTAAAGATCGGCAAGTGTAGTTTTAAAGAAACTGATTCGTACTGAAAGTACAAGGGGAACAAGCACAAACCAGATGAAACCGATAATCCACGGAATGACGAAGATTAAGCCTTCGACATTTCTCTTTCTTTCGAAAGAAATAACACCATAGTTATTTGCCTGCTGGGCCAGTACTTTTTTAGCTTTTACTGTTTTGTTGTTTTTCACCTAGCAATCCCCCTTTCAGTCTCGAACTACGTAGTAGCTCTTTGCAGGAATCGGTTCAATGCCTGCAGTGTTGGAGATATATACTGAGTTTTCATAGTTCACGTAAACTTTAATGCCATTTGAATATTCTGTCATATAAACTTTCTTATCGCCGTCAAGTCTCTTGTGATCCACAATCTGCTCATTTCTTACAGATTCCAGTAAATCAATTGCCTCTTCATATTTTGCGGCAATATCATCAGAAAGAAGATCATATTTTGACTTAAAGAGTCTGTCATAGTAAGTGTACTTGAGACCTTCTGTTGAGTTATATGTAAGCTCATATGAAAGTAATGAGCCGTACTCAATTGCCTTTAAGTAGCTGTCTGTCTCGTTGTCTGCTCTGTTGATTGGTGAGCAGTAGTAGTCAATCATACCATGATAGATAAGCTGAAGGAACGGAATCTGTTCGTCAACTAACTGGAGTGATGATGAGTTGTTTGGCAAGTCAAGAATCTTGTCTGCTGCTGCAACTGCGTAATCATTTGCAGAGTTGATTGATACTGTTCCGATTTCGTTACTGAACTTCTTAAGCCAGTCATTGAAGTGATACATTGTCTGCTGTCTTGTAAGCGCATTGGACTTGTTATAGTCTGTGAAAAGTGTATCACCTACTGAAGCAAAGTTAATGCTCTTAACATTAAGATCCTTAAATTCAGCAATGTCATCTTCAAGGAATGACTTCTCATATTTTAATGGTCCGAGTACAAAGAATTCTCCGCCGCCACGGTATGTACCTGATGAACTGGCAATCTGGAAGTTAAGGTATTTTGTACCCGGCTTCTTAACAGTACCGTTACGAAGTGTAACGCCGTTCTCAGGAGAACCGTAGATGAGGAATGCATTGTAATCAAGTGATACTTCAATGTTCTTCTCATCGGCCCAAGCCAAAATCTTTTCAAGTTCGTCTGCTCCGCCTACTCTGCTGTCTACAGGGAACTTATCGCAACAGTTACCATAGTAACCGTCTTCCTGCCATCCGATAAGATTGAAGCGAACATCCTTTACTCCTTTACTCTCAAGTTCCGCATAGATTTCTTTTACCTGTGAAAGAGTTGTGAGTACCTTATAGCTGTCAACAACACCGCCGGTTTTGTTTTCAGCTGCAAGGAATATATTGATGTTTACGTCTGCTGAATCTGACTTCTTTTCTTTGTTTGCGATATCATATCTTTCTGCCCAATCAGATAAGAGATGTGTTCTTACCTCAGAGGCCATGTCAACATATGAAAGTTCTTTATCGCTGTGAGTAATCTTATACTGAACCACAGCATCACCGATTCCGAACTCATCCTCGTACTGGTCGAATGAATCACCCTGTGACATAAACATTCTGTATACCTGTCTTAAGTGGAACTTATAGTTAAGTCCGTAGAAAGGTACTGAGTTTTTACCCGGGTTTACCATAACAAGAGCAGCATTTGCCTGGCCTTCCGTAGCGTACATTGTAATCATGTCATTTTCAATTACGCGTCCCGCCATAGGAATGCTTACTGTCATGTTTGTGTAATCAGGAGATGACTGAGTATCGAATGTCATATCATATCCGTATACACGCTTTTCGTAAATACCGAATGATGTAAGACGAGGCTGATTGAAATAAGTTAAGCTTCCGCTTCCGTCAGGAATTACATAGTAGCCTGTGTCTCCGTCACGGTTTGAAAGGAAGTACGGTAAAAATGAAACTGCAAGAAGTCTTGCTTCTCCCTTAGGATCAAATTCATCAATGCCGTTTCTCGGAAGAGTAACTTTAAGTCCGTCTTCATTAATTGTAAATTCAACAACAAATGTTGTCTGAATGTTGTCTATTGTATAAACAAGCTGCAATCCGTCTGCAATCTTGTTTACAACTTTTGTTTTAACAAGCTGGTTGATACCAACATCACCGTCATCACTGTCACCGTTTGCAGTATATCTTATTACGATTGGTGAAGTTAATCTGAAGTATGGGCTTGATAAGTCAGCATTGTTTCTTCTTACCTCACCCTCAGCAATATCAGGATAACTTCTGTATACCTCTCCGCTTTCTTTATCTGTGAGAACAATAAGGTCTGTAAGAGGAGTATATTCAAGAGTGAATCTTGAGTTTTCAGCCATTACGGTTGCTTCTTCTGAATTAGAAGGAATCTGACTTACCACTTCTTTGGGATCACTGATTGTAATGTTCTCATCAGAGAACTTGATATCCTTATCGCTTCCAAATGCAACTTTAAGTACAATAAATACAGCAAGAAGCACGACGAGAAGTGTTACAGCTATGCTTATTATTTTTTTATAATTTTTCTTCTCAGACAAGATAACTCAACTCCTTACTAAATTGTATTATGAAATCGAACATCTGGCTTGCAAGACCATAGAATATCATGAACAAGCCGGATACGGCTGCTACGCCGACTGCCGTAAGGAGAAGAACAATAATTGCTTTTCCGACATGGAAGCCGTGAACACCCTTAATACACATGAATACCAGGAATATAACTACGAGAAGAACAATTTCCTCAGCGAGGTTATAAAGTGACATTTCTTCATTTGACAATACATTTGTAAGAAGTGCCATAGGAAGCTGTGTAAAGATGAACGGAGCGTGACAGAATGCACCGCCGATGAAGATATCTCTGAAACGACCTTCACCGTACATAATTGCCGTAAGTCCGTAGTTAACAATTACAACTACAATCCAAGGAATAAATACGATACCAACGTGAAGTCCCCAGTTTGTCATTGCAAGAGGTTTACCGCCTCTGTAAATAAAGCTTGTTACGAGAAGTGAAAGCATATGAGTTACGAAGTAAAGTGCCATAACGGCAAATGCTTCTCCATATGAACTCTTATTCTCATATCTGATTTCCTCGAATCCGTCAACAGGATGTCTCGGAATGTAAACAAGTCTGTGGAAGAAGTTTGAAATCGGAGTAAACCAAGTCTTCTTCTTTTCCACATTTGCATGCTTTGCTTTGTATTTCTTCTTAATCCAACCATAAGCGAACCAGATTGCAATTAAGCCGAGAAGAATTCCCATGATTACTGAGAAATACTCACGGATGAAATCATATCTCTTTTCAACGAATGACTCTGAATAATCAGCAGCATCTTCTGCCTTATAGAACATATCAAGAGCCTTGTCATATTCTTCTTCTCTGTAATAAACATTACCCATTGACTGAAGAGCAAGAACATAATAGTTGTTCTCGTCAAGTACTTCCTGCCAAATTGGGAATGACTCGTCATACATACCCTGTGAGAAGAACTGTTCAGCCTTATGAACCATTTCAGCAAACTTTGTCTGCTTGAACATTGTAATAAGGTTCGTCTGAGAGTCAAGAACATAAACAATTTCGTTATGGTCTACTACGATTGACTGAGGATCCTGGAATTGTCCGGTACCTGAACCGTTTGTTCCGAATACAAAGAGGTTCTTACCCCACTTGTCATATTCGTAAATACGACCGCGAAGGTTATCAATAAGGAAGATGTTCTCATCCTGGTCAAGAGCTACGTCAAAGAGTGCAACGTTGCCGCCTGTGCCTGGGTCGCTGAAGTCAAATCCGCTATACGGAGCAACATCAGTACCTGCTGAGTTAATCTTTCTCATCTGTCCTGAACTTGTACCTGTTGTGGTACCGTAAATATATCCGTCACCACTTGAATAAATATTCTGGAATGTATAAGGAAGTGTAACAATTGTTCCTGCAATGTCTTCACTTGACCAGAACGTTCTGACCAAAGCTTCCCAGAATGAAAGCGTTACGGCATTGGCACCGTAGTAGCTGCTGAACTCACCGTTTGAGTTCAAAAGAAGAATACCACGGTAATCGGCGATGTTTGTTACGTAAATGTAACCTCTGTCATCTTTTACAACCTTGAGAGGCTGGAAGTTGAAATCATCACCGAGAAGCTCACTCTTAGGAGCTTCATATGAATATCTGAAGTTACCTTTTTCGGTAAATTCGACAAGTCTGAAATTTCTTGTGTCTGCAACAAGAATTGTACCGTTTTCATCTACATATACACCTGAAGGTCCTAACATTCTTGAAGGATCTGTCTGGTCCTCCGGATCTCCTTCAATTACGAAGTCAACGCGGAAGTTGTTTGAAATGTACATGTCCTTTCCGGCATTCCTCTTTGATTCATCAGGTTCGTTAGTAAGAACAACAACACGGTTATTCTCTGTATCAGCAACATAAAGTCTTGTATAACTGACCTCATTTCCTGATTCATCAACAGTATCAACGAATGTGGCAAACATGTCTTTTGCACCTTTTAATGAACCGACATCGGTCATTGAAAGGTTAAGAGTTCCTGCCACTTCATATGCTGCAGGTGTGGGAAGCGTCATCTCATCTTCGCCTGCTACGATAAAGTAGTTGGCATACGGAGTTGCAGCTGATACACCGAGACACTGCATTGAAAGGATTAAAACAAGAAGTAAGCAAAATGCAAATTTTATTTTTTTCATATTTCCTTACCTCCTTATTTAATTCCTGAATGGGCCATGGTATCCATAACCTTACTCTGCTGAACTACGAACATAATAATTGTAGGTAAGATCATAATCAAAGATGCGGCTGCGCTGGCACCTGCTCTCGCAAGACCACCACCGATAGTTCCCATGAACCATCCGAGTGTTCTGAGCTGCTCATCATAAATATATGTTGCAGCTGTTCCTGATTCACCCCAGATACCACCGAATGAAAGAATGATAATTGTTGCCTGGGCGTTTCTCATAAGCGGGATGGCAATCTTTGTGTAAAGCTGCCACTCTGTTGCACCGTCAATTTTACCGGCCTCAAAGATTTCGTTCGGGACCTGATCCAAGAACTGCTTGAGAAGGAAAACGCCTGTCGTGTTGGCAAGACCCGGAATGATATATACAAAATATGTGTTTGGCAAATGCAGTGCGTTGATAATCAAATAAGAAGGAACTGCTGTTGCCGCTGCTACGAACATCATGGCTGTTGTGATTGTTTTGAACATAATGTTTTTACCCGGGAAGTTATGCTTTGAAAGCGGATAACATGCCATGGTTGAAACGAGAATCATTGCAAACAAATAACCAACAGTAATGATAACCGTATTAAATAAGTAACGCGAGAAAGGAACAGTTGTATTTGCTGTTACTGCCATCAAGTCACTGAAGTTCTTAAGCGTGGGCTTCATTGCGAAGAACCTCGGAGGATATAAGAAAAGCTCGTCCAAAGGTTTAAACGCAGTTGAGAAACAGTATATAAGCGGAAGTAATGAAATAAGACCGAATATACCGAGTACGATGGCTATTGCCTTACCTGAAACGTCTCTACGCTTTTTTGCTCTTTTTAAATAATCAAGATCGACCTGTGCCATTACTCATCACCCCTTATCGCCAAATGCTTTGAATGCGAGACGGCCGCAGCCTAAGATCATTACCGTAAGAACAACGGCAATAGCGGAAGCGTAACCTACCTCAAATCTCTGACCGGAATAGTCACCTAAGTGAAGCATGATTGTAAGAGCTGCATCTTCAGGTGAAGGATGTCCGGCAATTGCTGAACAGATACCGCCTACAGAGAAGGCACCCGTAATCTGAAGGATTGCGGCGAACAACATCTGAGGCATTGTCTGCGGAATATCTACATAAATAAGTTTCTGGAATCTTGATGTAACACCGTCAACGGCTGCAGCATCATAAAGTTCTGTGTCAACACCTGAGAAACCGGCTACGAATGAAAGGAAACCGGTACCGAGTGATGACCACAAAGATACAATAATGATGATCGGCATGATGTAATCGACCGTAATAAGCCACTGTACAGGTTCTGAAATAAGACCCATGTTCAAAAGTATTGAGTTAAGGTAACCCTGGCTGTCGTTAGCGAAGATTACCAACCATACTACTGAAAGCATTACGCCTCCGGCAAGGGCCGGTGCGTAGAAACATAATACATAGAGAGGCTTTAACTTCTTTGGTGTCTGGTTAATGAACCAAGCGAAGAAGTACTGCATCAGGTATGATGTAGGTCCTACGATGACAGCGTAATAAAGTGTATTACTGAAGGCCTTCAGGAAAAGGGCGTCATCTACGAAAAGGTATTGGTAGTTGTCAAAACCAACCCATTTCGGATCCTGAAGGATGTTGTAATAGAAGAAACTGAGCGCTGTTGATGCAACAAGCGGAATCAGAGAGAATATAATGAAGGCGATGAAGAACGGTGCAACAAGGCCGTATGACATCTTATTACGCCATATTTCGTGCATTGTGTATCCGAACTTCTTCTCTACATTAAAGAATCTCTTCTTCGGAGCAGCGGGTTTCTGTGACTTTAATTCTGTGTTTTCTTTTGCCATTTTTTCTCCCCCTTCTCCTTAGTCTTTCCACTCAGCCCAAATAACTGAGTCATGTTCTCCGATACCGAACTCTTCCTGCTTACGCTTCATTTCCTTGTTTGTTTCTTTAATAGCATCCTCAAGGTTGGCTCTTGGATTCTCACCCTGAAGTACTGTTTTGTTAAGAGCATGGAGCATGTAACGTTCTTCGTAGTATCCGCCCGGTACACTGTGTGCTTCATGGAGCCACTTAAGCTGTTCCTGGATTACATCCATTTCCTCATCTGTATATGGCTCTGTAGCAAGTGCATACTTATTAGCTGTTCCCCAACGAGAAGCAACGCCGTATGCAATTTCAACCTGCTGAGCGAATGCAGCCTGTGTATCAGTTGACATCCACCACTGTAAGAATTCCCATGAGTTAAGAATTGATTCTGAAGGATGATCAAATCTTGAGGTGTCTTTCTCAGCTTCGCCTCTTACCTTATCAATAATAACTGTCTGAGCACCAGCACCACCGGAGTCTCTTCTTACCTCACCTGTTTCAGGATCGATATGTCCCGGAAGTGTTCTCATATTCCATTTACCGAGAATTTCAGGAGCTGCAACCTTAAGCTGCGAATAAAGTCCTAAGTTAGAGATACCAATCGGAATATCACCGTTTCTGAATCTCTGGTAGAAGTTACATGCATAAGGAATCTTGTACTTAATGTACATATTTGTGAATTCAAGATATGCATCGTATGCTTCCTGCGTATCAAGGGCTGATGTCTTACCGTTTTTATCCCAGAGGTCTCCGCCATGCTGGAAGAGGATTGGCCAATATCCGCCTACAGAGAAGCTGTAGCAGAAGTCCATATCATTTTCCTGGAGTATCGGTAAAATGTCATAAACATCGTTCCATGTATCAAGTTTATTTACGTCAATACCAAGTTCATCCATAACGTCTGTTCTGTAGAACATCAATGAACAACCCATTGTTTCAGGCAAGCCATAGTAGTGGCCCTTATAGTGAACTCCTGTGAAACATGCAGGGATGAACTGGCTGTCTTCATCGTTTACATAATCCATGTAACCCGGCAATGTATCGAGAGGATACAACGCACCTCTCATTGCATACTCTACAACAGAACCCGAACCGAATGTGATTGATGCATCAGGTGCCGTACCTGCCACGTAACGCATCATGATAAGACCTTCAGCGCCGGCGACCATTGTAAGGTTAACTTTAATATTGTGTTTTGCAGTAAAGTCCTCAGTTACAAGGTTACGAAGCATTTCGAACTGTTCTCGTCCGAATGAAGCGTAAACCGTAATCTCAGGCATGTCCTTAGTGGAGTCTTCGTTTACTACACCGATTGAAGCATAGTCTGTTGTAAATGATCTGCCGAATCTTACTGCAGATACATAAATGTTCTGCCAGAAAGAAGAAACAGCATCAGGATACTCCTCACCGTTTTTACCGATGTTCATGTAGTCAAGTGTGAGACCCTGAATCTTCATGTTTACAATACTTTCTTCAATATTGGACATGTATGTGTTGATGTCGTTGATTGCTGCAGGTACATCTTCTATATCTTCAGAAAGGTTATCGAAAAGGTCTGCAGCTACCTTTACAGATGATGCGTAATACGGAATAACGTTGCCGTTCAGTTCTACGATTCTGTCATAGCACTGATATAAAGCATCACGGCATGTTTTAACATCCTTCTTGATGCTTGGAATGTAGAGCTGTAAATCCCAGTCTCTGTTCTTGTCGACTGTATATGAACCGTCTGAATTTCTTGCAGAACCGGTTACCTGAACAATCTTCTTAAGAAGTCCTGAGAGGAATTCTGATGTTTCTTTAAGAGTCTGAGCCACCTGACGGAAAGGTCCGAGTTTAACAGTCATTGTGATTTCATGTTTGCCCTTTGTAAGGTAGAACATGTAAGGATTCTGATGCTCATCTTTAAGAGATTCGCAAACCCAGCTGTTTGCTGCTGTAAAGCAGTACTCCTCAACTTCCTTAAAAGGAACTTCTCCGTCAATCTTGATTTCTCTGAATGCAACAATATCAGCAGAAGGGCTCTGATATCTGAATGAAAGCTGATACCAACCGTCTTCCGGAATATCTACTGTTTCGAAAGAAATTGCCTGTCCGCCTTCGCTCCAACGAGTACCGCCGAAAATGTTGTAATCGATATCACCGTAAGACGCAGGGCTTGAGCAATAGTTTTCATCCCATGCCATTGTAATACCCATATCAGTCTTACTTGTGATTGACTGCTCAACTTCAACACGAGGAAGAACATCACCGTCATACTCTTTTGCATCGATGCTGTTTTTGTATTCCTCATATGTAGGAGTATTTAAAGGTGCTACCAAAGAAATGCTCTTAATACATACGTTCTGACGTGAGAAAGTAAGAGTAAGTGTCTGAGTCTTACCTTCCTGAAGCAGAATCTTATACGGGTTTCTGTAAAAACCTTCTGCATTTCCGAGGAGCTTTGACTGCCAGTCAAAATATTCTCTCTGCTTACATTTGATTTCATTACCCATATCATCGAGGTTTCCGATATCGTACTGCTCGTAGAGTCTGCCGAGTTCGATAAGTGATGACTCGAGGAATGGTTTCTTTCCGTTGAGAGTAACTGAAAGCAATGCTTCAGTCATCTTCTGTTTCGGCATGAAGAAATCAAGTTTAAGGCTGTAAAGTCCTGTCTTAGGAACAGTAAACTGATAATTTAATGTTACTGTGCCTTCTGTAATAACAGCTGCAGAATCTGCCTTAACAACACTTGAGGAATCTTCGTCAACGAAGTCTTCGGTAAAAGCACTTATTGTGCCCTCAACAGAAGCAAACGAATTTCCCGCAAGTACGATGTCTTCGCCATCGTAATCTTCGTATCCGGCTGTCTGATACTTGCTCAGTACTTTACCGTATTCAAGCAAGCTGTTATCCAAACGTGTCTCGTTTTCAATGTATGGGCTAAACTGCAGAATATCAGTATTTTCGCCCACAGAAAACTGGGCATTCTTGTCTTCACTTTGTATTGAAAAAACAGCCAATACAGTGACTACGAGAATAGCCAACGTAGCGATAATCAAGATACGAAACATCTTGTTACGTTTTCTGTTCATACGCTTTAACCTTTCAAACTAAATTGTCCAAAATATACAAAATTATTATAGTTTTTTTGTGCATAGGTGTCAATAAAAAGACTGTTCGAGAATGTTAAAGATTTATGACTAAATTTTTGAAAATATTGCCTCTTTCTTCGAAGTTTTTGAACATGTCAAAACTTGTTGAGGCAGGTGAAAGAAGCACAATATCTCCGGCTTCCGCTTCTGCTTTTGCGGCAGGCACGGCCTCCTGATAATTGCACGCATGAATGATCTTCAAATCGGGTTCCTTACCTCTCTTTGAGAACTCATCAAGAGCACTCTTTTCGATGAGTTTTGCGGTAGGTCCCGTGAGGATCATAGCCTTGACCTTATCACAAATCGCCGGACCAAGTGCATCATACGGAATGCCCTTGTCCTTTCCTCCTGCAATAAGTACGATATTTTTCTTATCAAATACGCTTAAGGCGTTGATTGTTCTGTTCGGACTTGAATCAATTGAACTGTTGTAATATTTTACTCCGTCAAGTTCCCTTACAAATTCCAGTCTGTGCTCTACTCCGCCGAATTCAGCGGCTGTTTTCAATATAATATCAAAAGGAACAATGTTCATAACAGCACAGATAGCGGCCATATAGTTTTCCACATTGTGATTTCCGGGGAGTTTTATTCCGTTTCTCGGTAAAATGTCACCGTTTGTTGTTCTTACATTTCCGTCTGTGAAGTATGCACCGTTTTTAACGCTGTTTTTTCTGCTGAATACTCTGAGTTCACCTTTGATTTCATTTTCAAGTGATTTTGTCACGTCATTATCGTCATTTAAAACCGTCACTGTCGCATTTTCAAAAATCTGTTTCTTTGCATCAATGTATTCTTCATAGGATTTATGCACGTCAAGGTGGTTAGGTGTGATATTGGTAACAACTGCAACATCAACAGCAGCATGCATGTTCATAAGCTGGAAGCTTGAAAGCTCCACTATAACAAAGTCTTTCTCTGTCATTTCATCCAGTCTCGGAAGCAAGGGTGTTCCGATATTGCCGCCCACAAAAGCATTCACTCCGATTTTCTCTGCATAGGCCTTCAGGAAAAGATATGTAAGTGTTGTGGTTGTGGTTTTACCGTCACTTCCCGTGATTGCAAAGATTTTACCGGGACAGAGGTTTAAGAAAACCTCCATTTCAGAAGTAAGTAAAGCACCTCTTGATACCGCATCCTGAATTTCAGGAAGATCATATCTTACAACAGGTGTTTTGAATATAACATCAAAATTATTATCCGCAAGTGCCGAAAGATAATTCTCTCCGAACACAGTTTTGAGAGAAAGGCCTTCCTTCTCAAGCATTTCTGTTTTGTCATTTTTATCTATTACCGTGATATCAGCGGCACCCTTACCCAGAAGAAATCTGATAAGCGGGAAATTACTGATTCCCATGCCCAAAACGCAGATACGTTTATCCGAAATATTATTTAAAAAATCTTTTGTAATCATAGCACAATGCTCTTTTCTCCGAATGTATTAAGTCATTTTATCATATTATTGCCTTTTATTAAAGATAAAATTTGCTATTGCCATAAGTACATTCAGGTGTTAATATATGCGTAAATTAAATGAAAGTTCTTCAGGGCGTGGTGAAATTCCACACTGGCGGTAAAGTCCGCGAACCATTATGGCCGACTCGGTGAAACTCCGGGACCAACAGTAAAGTCTGGATGAAAGAAGAAGTCGTATGTTTGTTTTGACGTACACACCTGGAAGACTCTTTCAGGTGTTATTTTTTTGGAGGTTTAATATGTCAAACACAAAAACAAAACAGAACATACAGAGAATTTCCGTAACAGCCATGCTTGTGGCACTCGCATTCGTAGGTGTACTCTTGGGCCGCCTTATACCGAATTTTGCAGAGTTCCTGAGCTATGACCCAAAGGATGTTATAGTTGTAATAGGAGGTTTCATATATGGTCCTGTTACTGCATTGGTCGTTTCCGTCCTCTGCTCACTCATTGAAATGTTCACCATTTCGACGACAGGCCTCTACGGACTTCTCATGAATATTGTTTCAACTTGTGCATTCGCACTGCCTGCTGCATTTATATACAAAAAGGTTCGTAAAATGAGAGGCGCAGTCATCGGCCTTATTGTCGGTGTATTTGTAATGACAATTATGATGATGCTTTGGAACTACATTATCACTCCGTTCTACATGGGCGTTGACAGAAGTGTTGTTGCAGGAATGATGATGTCGGTATTTGCTCCGTTCAACTTCTTTAAGGGAGGCATCAATATGGGACTTACACTTCTCCTCTACAAGCCTGTAATTACGGCACTCCGTAAAACACATCTTGTTGAAGAATCTGCAGGCGGCAGCAAATTCCAGATCAAGTTCCTTCTTATCGGACTTCCGGTACTTGTTACATTCGTTTTGTTGTTCCTTGTACTTCTCGGAATTCTTTAATCTAAAGCAGCATTCAAAAAGGCTCTCTGCAAATCAAGCAAAGAGCCTTTGTTTTTTTACCGGTAAAAAATATTATTCTCTGTTTAAAAAGAACTTGTTGTAAAGAGCAACTACTCCCTTTTCAGCATCCTTTTCATTGATACCGAACATAATTGAGACCTCGGAGGAGCCCTGGTTGATCATACGAAGGTTTACATTTGCATCCGCAAGTGCTACTGCTGCATCCTTTGCAACGCCGACCTTCTTTGTCATGCCTCGGCCCACCATCATCAAAATAGCCAGGTCGTTTTCAACGAATACCTTGTCACAGCCCAGCTCATCGTAAAGCTTATCTGTAATTCTGGCCAGTTTGTCGTCAGGACAGTTTTCCTTTTTAACGATTACCGAGATGGAGTCAATACCTGAAGGAGTGTGCTCATATGACACGCCTTCTTCTTCAAGTGTCTGAAGAATCTTTCGACCGATACCGATTTCTCTGTTCATCATATATTTTTCCACATGAATAGTCATAAAGCCCTTATCGGCTGCAACACCTACAACCGGTCTGATTGGTGCATATTCAGGATTTCCGTCATCAGGAACTATGAATGTGCCGGGAGCCGTAGGATTGTTTGTGTTTCGGATATTAACCTTAATGCCTTTTCTGTATACGGGCTCTAATGTTTCTTCGTGAAGTACATTAAATCCCGCATAAGAAAGTTCTCTCATTTCTTCATATGTGAAGAAAGGAATAGCTTTCGGATTTTTTACAACCTTCGGGTTAGCTGCAAATACAAAGTCAACATCGGTGAAATTCTCGTAAACCTCAGCATCAACACCTGCAGCAAGAACTGAGCCGGTAATGTCACTTCCGCCTCTTGAGAATGTTACAACCTCTCCGTTCGTAGAATATCCGAAGAAGCCGGGGAAGCAGATAAGCGATGTCTCGTTTTTAAGAGCTTTGAGATTTTCATATGACTCAGGCAATACTCTCGCATTTCCGAATTCGTCAGAAAGAAGAAGTCCGGCATCACGGGGATTGATATATTTTGCATCCACACCGATGCTCTGAAGATAAGCTGCTATAATCTTAGCCGAATTATCTTCTCCGGCTGCCTTCATAAGATCCATGAATTTAGCATCGTCTTCAGGTCTTTTATCAATTCTTGAATGAAGATCATTTCTGACTGTATCAACTATTTCTTCGCCGAGATTGAAGTCCCTTGCTATACTTGCATATCTTTCAACAACAGCTTCAAGTTTTTCATTGTATTCTTCTTTTGAAATAACGGCACTTGCAAGGTCAATAAGCATATCCGTTACTTTGGTGTCATTTTCGTCCCTTTTACCGGGAGCTGATACAACCATAATTCTTCTTTCGCTGTCTGAAAGAACTATGTCACATACTTTCTTTATCTGTGCGGCGTTGGCCATTGAGCTTCCGCCGAATTTTACTACCTTCATGTTTCCCCCTGATTAATCTTCCGCCTTGATAATGTTCTCGCACTTTACTGCAATGCTCTGCTCAAGCTGTGCAATGCGTGAATTAAGTTCCTCTTTTGTGAAATATCCCGTGAGTACAGCAGCATATTCGCCCTGCTCTGTTGTCTTTGCTTCTTTTCCGAAGAGAGCCTCTGCCGACGAATCAAAATCTGCCTTTGCTGCTTCGCCGAGTTTGATTCTGAGATAGTATCTTGCAGGGGTATTTCCTGCAGGAACAAGCTCAGCTTCCTTTGACATAAATCCCGGCAGAACTTTTTCTTCAGCTCCGCAGAGAATAGCAATAATGTCACCTGCCACTGCACTGGCTGTAGGAAGTTTTCCCGCACCTCTGCCGTAAAACATTACATCGCCTACATATGTTCCTTTTACCATAACGGAATTGAATACTGACGAAACTCCTGAAAGCATATTTGTTTTCGGAAGAAGAAGCGGTTCTACTGAACACGAAATACCTGCATCTGTTTTTTTGCTTCCTCCGATAAGTTTAATGCTGTATCCGAGCTTTTCAGACATGAGAAGGTCCTCATACGAAATATTTCTTATGCCGTCACAGGGAACCTTCTTGTAGTCCACATACTCATCATAAGCAAGTGTAGAAAGGATTGCAATTTTTCTGCAGGCATCATGTCCGTCAACGTCAGCAGAAGGCTCTGCTTCCGCATAACCGTTTTTCTGTGCAAGCTTCAAAGCATCTTCAAAGCTCATGCCGTCATCCTTCATACGAGTTAAGATATAGTTTGTGGTACCGTTTAATATTCCCTGGATTTCGTAAATGTCATTTGAAGACAGGCAGATGTTTATCGGTCTGATAACCGGAATACCGCCGCCTGACGAAGCTTCATACAGGAACTGAACGTTGTTGTCAAAAGCAAGCTGAGTAAGTTCTTTTCCGTACTCTGCAACAACCTCTTTGTTTGATGTTACAAGATGTCTTCCTGATTCAAGCGCTCTCTTTGAGAGATTGAATGCAAAATCAAGACCGCCGATTGTCATAACAATAAGTTTGATTTCAGGATCTGAGAAGATTTCTTCTGCATCCTTAGTTGCATAAGATTCATAAGGAGTACCTGTAAAATCTCTTAAATCAAGAATCTTTTTAAGTTCCACAGTATCATTGAATCTCTTGCTGAGTTCTTCTTTTTTTTCAATTAAAATATCTGCTACACCGGAGCCTACCACTCCGCATCCCATTATTGCAATCTTGAACATTTTTCTCTCCCTTTAACTATATCTCTGTATTAAGTATTTCCGCTCTTCGTACACCCTCATTTTCCTTAAGTTTCGCAACTAAGGTATCAAGGTCTTTTTTCATGGCACTCATTTCAAGTGAAATGGTAACATCCGCAAGTCCTGCTATGGGAACATTCTGGTTTATCGTAAGTATGTTTCCCTTAGCACCGGCTATTGTTTTTACTATTGATGCCAGCGTTCCTGCAAGATCTTCCAAAACGAGGTAGATGGTTGCCACGCTTCCATGTTCAGTTTTTTCATATTGCCTGACCTTGTCTCTGTATTTGTAAAAAGCACTTCTGCTGAGATCCACTTCCTTTAAAATCTCAGTAACAGATTTATTCGGAAACAGTTCAATTTGCTTTTTTACTTTCAGGGTTTTAATTAAAACCTCAGGACAAACGTCACGGCTAAGCAGTACATATTGGTTACTCAAAACCGTCGCCTCCGTTGTTCTTGTAGTACGGACTATTGTCCGTCAATAAAGAACAGGCATTATGATACCACACGCGGTAAAATTTTGCAATAAAAAAGCGTGTACGCAGGGTACACGCTTTAAGAAATAAGTTAATTATTTAAGCGCGGATACGATTTCAAGTGTATCTTCTGCAATTGCAAGTTCCTCGTTTGTAGGAATAACAAACATTCGAAGTTTTGAACCCGGAACAGAGATTTCAACCTCTTCTCCTCTGATGTGGTTTTTCTCTTCGTCAATCTTTGTACCGAGGAATTCAAGTTTCTCAGCAACTCTTGTTCTGTACTGAGGGTTGTTCTCGCCGATACCGCCTGCAAATACAACTGCATCGATTCCGCCCATTGCTGCTGCGAATCCGCCGATGTATTTAACGAGCTGGTGGCAAAGCATTGACTCAACAAGCTTGGCAATCGGATCACCATTTAAAGCTCTCTGCTCGATTTCTCTGTTGTCTGATGTTCCTGCGATACCAAGCATGCCTGACTTCTTATTCATAATATTGTCGATTTCGTCAGGAGTGAGGTTCTCGTTCTTCATAAGAAGAGGAACAATTGCAGGGTCAATAGAACCGCAACGTGTGCCCATGATGATGCCCTCTAAAGGAGTAACACCCATTGTTGTATCAAGACACTTGCCGTCTTTTACGGCAGCAATTGAAGAACCGTTACCTAAGTGACATGTAACAATCTTTGTATCAGTTCTGCCGAGAATTTCATTACATCTCTTAGAAACGAATCTGTGGCTTGTTCCGTGGAATCCGTAACGACGAATGCCGTACTTCTCATAGTATTCCATCGGAAGTGCATACATATATGCGTAGTCAGGCATTGTTGCATGGAATCCTGTGTCGAATACTGCTACCTGAGGAATACCCGGCATAATTCTTTCACAAGCCTCAATACCCATAAGGTTTGCAGGGTTGTGAAGAGGTCCGAGGGGGATACATTCTTTGATTGCTTCGATAACTGCATCATTTACAAGAACGCTTCCGTTAAATTTCTCTCCGCCGTGGAGTACTCTGTGTCCTACTGCATCGATTTCTTCCATTGAAGAAATAACGCCGCGGTCTGCTGATGTGAGAGTCTTAACAACAAGGTCAATAGCCTCTTCATGGTTTGCAAGCTTGTATGCAGGATCCTTAATGATGTTTTTCTCATCCTGTCCCGGAACTTTATGTGTGAAAGTTGTGTTTGTACCGATCTGCTCGCAAATACCTTTTGCCATTACTTCTTCGTTATCCATGTTGATAAGCTGATATTTAAGTGAGCTTGATCCGCAGTTTACTACTAAGATTTTCATTATGTGTTTCCTCCTGTATTATCCCTGTGCCTGAACAGCTGTCATTGCTACAACGCCTACGATATCATCTGCTGAACAACCTCTTGAAAGGTCATTAACAGGCATTGAAAGACCCTGAAGAACAGGTCCGTATGCGCCTGCTTTTGCAAGTCTCTGAACAAGTTTATAACCGATGTTTCCTGACTCTAAGTTCGGGAATACAAGTGTGTTTGCCTTACCTGCAACCGGGCTGTCAGGAGCCTTGAGTGCAGCAACCTCAGGAACGAGAGCTGCGTCAAGCTGGAGCTCACCGTCAATTGCAACATCAGGATATTTCTCATTTGCAATCTTAACTGCGTCAGCTACCATAGTTACTCTTTCGTGCTTTGCGCTGCCGTATGAAGAGAATGAAAGCATTGCTACCTTCGGCTCAGCTCCTACGAAGCTCTTGAAAGAATCAGCTGAAAGCTTTGCAACCTCAGCAAGTTTTTCTGAATCATAGTCAGGAGATACTGCACAGTCAGCGAATACGAAGAGTCCGTTTTCGCCAAACTCACAATCAGGTACTTCCATAAGGAAGAAACCGGAAACTGAGCTGATACCCGGCTTTGTCTTTAAGAGTTGGAGTGCCGGGCGGATCGTATTACCTGTTGAGTGACAAGCACCTGAAACGGCACCGTCTGCATCACCGCACTTGCACATAAGACATGCATAGTACATGTAATCCTTTTCCATCTGCTCCTGAGCCATCTCAGGTGTAACACCCTTCTTGCTTCTGAGCTCTACGAATTTGTCAATATATTTCTGCTTGTTAGGGTCATTGAACGGATCAACTATTGTTGCGCCTGTAATATCGTAACCCTTGCTGTTTTCAGCAATCTCCTCAGGAGTTCCGATGATGATAATTTTTGCAATTCCTGCCTTTAAAATCTTTTCGGCAGCTTCAAATGTTCTTTTATCCATTGATTCAGGAAGAACAATAGTCTTAAGATCGGTCTTTGCCTTTTCTATCATTGTGTCTAAAAAACTCATTTTGTATCCCCTTTCGTTTTTCCTATAACTTTTTGATTTTACTACACTTACTGTTCTGATTCAACCATTTCAGTGAAGGCTGCAAGTATCTTATCTGCCAGTTCGTCGTCTGCCACTGACTCAAGCTGCATCTCATCACCGTCTTCCAAAACCTTCATGATAACAACATCAATATCGTCATCATCGTCGTCTTCGATTTCCTCGAAAGGCTGGAAAACTCCGTATGTTGAACCGTCCTGATCAACAAGACCGATAAGCTCCATTACAAATTCCTGACCGTTGTCATCAGTAATTGAAACAAGCTGCGGCTCGTATTCCTGTTCTTCGCTCATTTTTATGTTTCCTTTCTTTCTTTATCTAAATATCCCTGTAAAATAAGGGCGGCTGCGATTTTGTCATTGGCTCCTTTTTCGCTGGTGCTTTTACCGAGTTCAATAAGAGTTCTGTTGGCAGCCTGCGTCGTAAGGCGTTCGTCCCATTTTACAATAGTAATATCCGGATTTCTCCTGCTAAGTTCAGCGCAAAAGGCATCTGTTGCCTCTGCTCTCGGCCCTTTTGTTCCGTTCATGTTGAGAGGATAACCCACAACAACTGTCTTAATGCCTTTTTCTTCTATGATGGCCTTTATGTCGTTGTATGCTTTTTTTCGGCTTCTTCCTATCTCAACAATTCCGTGAGGCCCGGCAAGAATGCCGAGCTCATCACTTATTGCAACACCTATTCTTGCTTCGCCGTAATCAAGTCCGAGTACACGCATTATGCTTTTCCCTGAATCTTGAGTAACTTTTCGTAAGCGGCATCCCAAGCTTCAACATTCTTTGGCTCATAATATTCAAGCGGGAATGAATTCTTAATAACTTCTTTAACCTCTGCAACGTTCTTAACGTCGCCCATGGCGATCATCTGAGCTGAAATGTTACCGATGGCTGTTGCTTCTATTGGTCCTGCAATTACCTTTCTGTTGATTGCATTAGCAGTAAATTCACTGAGCACTCTGTTCTTTGTGCCGCCGCCTACAATGTTAAGAGCAGGAATTCTGAAGCCTACGATTTCCTCAAGTCCTTCGATTGCCTGTCTGTACTTAAGAGCCAAGCTTTCCATAACAACACGCATGATTTCACCGTGTGTCTCCGGAACTCTTTGTCCTGTCTTGCGGCAGAATTCCTGAATCTTTTCAGGCATCTTGTATGGTTCAAAGAATGAAGGATCATCAACGTCAATAACTGCGATGAACGGTTCTGCATCAATAACGCTCTGGTCCAGTTCCTTGAATGCAATCTTTTCGCCTTTTGCTTCCCAGTTTCTGATACACTCGTTTTGAATCCACAGACCCATAATGTTCTTTAAAAGTCTGTACTCGTTATTAATGCATCCTTCGTTTGTATAGTTAAGTTCTCTTGTTTTGTCATTGATAACAGGCTTCGGAAGTTCAATACCGAGAAGTGACCATGTTCCTGAGCTTAAGAAAGCACTGTGCTCCTGCTCATAAGGAACAGAGAGAGCGGCTGAACCCGTGTCATGCTCTGCAACTGCAACAACCGGAATTGAAGGAATTCCGAGTTCGTCTGCAAGCTCAGGCTTAATGTTTCCGATTTTTGTTGCTGCAGGAACTATTTCCGGTAAAATATCGGTTCTGATACCGAATTTTTCAAGCATATCTTTTGCCCATGTTCCCTTTGAAGGATCATACATCTGCGATGTACTTGTAATTGTAAACTCGCAGCACTTCTTTCCTGTAAGGTAATAGTTGAAAAGGTCCGGAATAAAAAGCATTGTGTCTGCTATATCAAGTACAGGAGACTTTGCCTTTGTAAGAGCAAGAAGCTGATAAAGTGTGTTGAATTTCTGGAATGCAGTACCTGTTGCATTGAAGATATCTTTCTTCGGAATAATGCTGTCTGCGTACTCAATCATGCCGTCCGTACGGGTGTCTCTGTAATGTACGGGATTTGCAAGAAGTTCACCGTTTTTACCGATAAGTCCGAAGTCAACGCCCCATGTGTCAACACCAACAGAGGAAATGTCTTTGTGTTCAACAAACGTCTTCTGAAAACCTTTCTTCATTTCAAAGAAAAGTCTTAAGAAGTCCCATGTGAATGTTCCGTTCAGCATAACGGGATCACTGTTAAATCTGTGTGTTTCGATAAGTTCAATCTTTTTACCGTCAAATGTGGCTACGATTGATCTTCCGCTACTTGCACCATAGTCGAATGCCAAATACTTTTTCATTTCTTTCCACCTTTTTTCTTTAATGATAATAATAAAATAATCACAACTGCCACCAAAATTACGGCAATTGAAATAACCGCAATCAATATGATTGTCATCGTGTCGAGTCCTTTTAACAAACCCGTTTCCTCTCTGTTAAAGGCAAACATGAATCTTGAACCCGGTGCTGCTTCTCCGTATTTGTAGAAGTCCATAAAGTCACCGTCATTTTGCATATTGTCAGACCACTTAAAGTTGAATGCAGGTGTTGAACCGAGATCAAGTGCATCCTTCGGAACAGAAATCTGCATTACGTTGCCCTGAACCGTATAATATGCATCAGCAACCTTTTCCCAGGTCCACTGATTTTTCTGTGTTGCTTTTTCTATTGTAAGAGTTGAGTCTGTTGACCCTTCTCTGTTTATGACATATTCAAATCCTGCCCACTGACTTTCCGTATTTGTTTCGTCTGTATCTATAAACAGTCGCATCCATGCAGGATCAGTATGGGGTGTTATATTCTCCTTCGTCTCAACATAGAAATATACATTGTCAGAATCATATGCAACTCTTGCCTTGATTACATCGTTTCTCGTTGCATCGTTTGTATATTTTGTTCCCGAATATCCTGCACAGTTTCTTGCATATGTGCTGTTCTCGTAGTGGTAATATGTTTTAACATCATCCCACTGAGTTGCCGCACCTGTTATGTCGATTGTTTTTTCAACAGTTTTGTAGTCCTCCGGAGTTGTCTGCGTTACGCCTTTGTACTTTCTTATATTTTCACAAAGCTGAAGATAGTAATAGTCTTTAAGTTTTCCGTTTGAAGGCTCAATGTCTCTTGAGAACTCATCCGTAAACTCATCCGGGAATGCATTCGGAATTCCCTGCCATTCCTTATGTCTTCCTGCAACCCATTCATTCCATCCGGTGATGAATACAAAGTCGGGATCCTTCTCAATTACTCTGTCCCACTGTTCCTGGAAGTTAGGTCCGAGCAATATCGCATTTTCTTCGGTTGAAAATCCGCCCTGAGCCTGAGTGAAGGTTCTTCCTCGAACATTTCCGGCATTCATGGACGTGAGATTTCCTGCAAAGTCAGCGTTTTGCGCAACACCTACAGTCATTTGTTCCGGTCTTCCGTCTGCGGTCTTTCCCCATTCGGTCTGAGGATATACAGAAAGCCATCCCCATGTTTTCATATCATCTTCATATGACTGAATATATGCGGGATCAACTCTTTTTATTGTAAAGAATTCTGAAATTCTTTTTTCTCTCTTGTCACTCATATCAAGGTCAGAAGCATCGCACAAAATGAGCGGCTTGCCTTCCCACATAAACCAGAGGTCCTTCCAATGCTCACCCTTGTAGATTGCCGCAAATAATTCTCTTAGGCTCTTCGTGTTTGCCGTAGGTGAAAAGAAGTTTAAAAGAAAAGCAATTTGCGGAGTTTTCACTCCCTCAAGTCTTGCTTTTTCAAACGTATTGAAAATTGCCTTGTATGCTTTTTCAAACAACAGTCCGCCGTTTGAGCAGTCAAATATGATAACGTCGACGCCTGCATCCGCAAGAAGCTCAGCCTGCTTTCTGATTACATATTCATCTGATGATTTGTAATATCCGTACACCGGTTCATTCCAGAAGAAGCCCTCTGAAGCACCCTCCCATACACTGTTGTTATAGTCAAGTTCTATCCCCGGATTTGATTCCATGATTTGTGTGAGATTTTTCGGTTTTGCTCCGTTATCTGCATACATATCGTGCCAGTCCCAGAAGAACATTCCCACGAATCTGTTTTTACCGTCAGCCTTTTTTATCTCCGCTCTGTTTTCTACTGTTCTTCCTAAATCATCAACTGCGACCCATGTATCAGGAAGAACCTGTCCCATGGGAACATCAGCATAAATTTCCGTTGCAAGCAAGCTCGTTGCAAGCACTATCATTAAAAATATCGTTACTGCCTTTTTTACCATGCTGCTGTTACTGAACTCCTCCGTTGAAATATGTCTTAAGAAGGAAGTAATCAGTTGTAAGAATATTTCCGTCTCCGTTTACATCACAAGCCGTTGCTGTATTTCCGGTATAATCAGTTCCTGCAAAATACTGCTTGAGCATTATGTAGTCAAGTGATGAAATTTTACCGTCACCGCTCAGGTCACCGCGAACGACAATTGTCTTGGTATCATATGTTTTTCCCTGATAAGCAAGAGTCGCGGTTGCTCCCGTGGGAATAATTCCTGTTGCAGCAATAGTGCTTCCTGATTTTTTGAATGTTACGAGTGATGAGTTTTCAATCAGGGAATATACGTTCTCAGGGTTGTACTGACCAAGCGGGAGAATAATTGTACTGCCTTCACTTGTGGCTTTTCCCTTGCCGTTCAGAGTTGCCTTATATGAATTCGTTGCAAGTGTCGGGTATTTGTTGTCAAGATACTCGTCACCGGTTGTAAGCAGGAGACCTGCAACATGTGAGCCGCCGAACTTTGCAATGTTCTGAGTACCGTACCATTCCTGAGTAACAGTCTGATTTCCCACCATAAAGTGTGAACCCCACATGTCAAGGGAGTCGTTCCATGTTGAGTCGTTTGCATACCAGGCACCGTCAATCTTAATTGCATTCCATGCATGAGCACCGCCGCCCGTTCCGGTATATCCGACACCCATTACTACAATGCACGGAATTCCGACGAGGTTGCATAAGTGCTTGAAAGCGCCGGCATATGACTGGCAAACAGGACCAAGTGTTTCATTATTGTTACTTGCAAATGCCGGTAAAATTGTATTTGCATACTGGAAAACGCCGCTCTCTCCCGCAGCAGTGCAGTATGTATTATGCTCACAAAGCCAGTCGTTGAAATATGCCATGGTTTCAAGTGTATCTCCGCCGGCCGGTTTGTTTGCAAGAATTTCAGCAACTGCATCATCCATCATTTTTCTTCCGAGACCCATGTGATCATCAGAAATAAATACGCTTGATGCATCAGCTGTTATTGTACAGAGGAAACTGCTTCCTGAGAATGAATAGCTATATGAAACAGAATAGAACCAGAAAAATTCAGGTCTGTCTGTAAAAATGCAGTTGAACACCTTGTTCATGTACTGCTCAAACAATGCTCTGTTTGAAATATTAGTAACAACAATCTGAGGAAGTGTATAAACCTGTCTGTATTGTCCGATTACAAGTCTGCTGCATGCCTCTACAATTGCCGCATAAAAGCGCTGCGCATCCGGACAGGGAGCAAGAACAGTCTCGGCATAATAGTTGAATATGCTCGGCTGATATGTTGCGGGTGCATAAATCGATTGGGATGCGTTTGCAAGCATAAAAGGAACCTGCTGAGATTTTACCGCAACAGTCTCTGCATCTCCGCTATAGTCTTCCGCTGATGCCGGAATATATGACACTAATAAGGATATGCACAACAGAAAAAGAATTATTCTATTAATTTT
>CAMFNB010000020.1 GCA_945965275.1 uncultured Clostridia bacterium
TGTCATTTTTAATCTTTGTAAGAAGAAGTTCATATTGTTCTTCATACATTTCAGCGGTAACCTCCGGAGCACCGAAAGAGATGCTGTGCCAAATATCGTTTACACCGATAAGTATTGAAACAAAATCAGGCTTTACCGCAAGGAAATCTGCATCATATCTGTTTAAAAGGTCCTGTACCTTATTTCCGCTGATTCCTCTGTTTACGAAATTTACCTTGCTGCCTGCCGGATCCGGCGGAAACTCGGTATGCTGCTCGTCATTGTCATTTGAGTAAAGAGCATCGTAAATATCCCTTACCTTTGTAGGATACCCGTATCCGAACTGATTGGCAAAATCACATCTGCAGTTATCGGTTATGCTGTCGCCCTGGAAAAGAACTGTGTCTCCCGGTTTGAAGAACTGTTTCATTGTTTTTCTTCCTCCTCTTTTTTCTTTTTAAGAGATAATTTATTTTCAGTGCCTTTTATAATGCGTGATATATTCGCATGATGTCTGATGATTATGAGGGTTGCAAGTCCGATTGCAAGTACTGAAAGAGGTGTTATTCCTCCGGAGACGCTGAAATAGTTTCCGCGAATCAGAGTAAGAATCGTAAGCGTAAGTGCAGCAACCATTGAACCAAGTGAAACATATTTGGTTAAAAGCACAACCACAATGAAAACAATAAGTGCTATGACAGCCGGAATCGGGGCAATCATAAGCATTACGGCAAGAGTGGTAAGAACGCCCTTTCCGCCCTTAAATCTGAAATACAAAGGGAAATTATGTCCCAAAACGCATGCTGCCGCTGCAATACATGCCGCAAGAAGCTGTGCTTCTTCGGGAACGATAACCCATGCGAGAATAATTGAGAGAACGCCCTTTAACACATCGCCTATAAGGTTAAAGAGTGCAACCTTTTTACCGTAATTACGAAGAGTATTGGTAAGGCCTGCGTTTCCGCTTCCCTTCTCCCTGATGTCTTCTTTGTAAATTGTTTTTGAAAGTATAATCGCAACGTTAATGCTTCCCAGCAAGTATGCAATTATCGCAACTATAACAATTCGAACGCCTGCCATTATTTTTCCTCTGATTTCTCTATGATTTTAAACACTATGGGAGTACCTTCGAATCCGAAGTTCTTCCTGAGCTGATTTTCGATATATCTTTGGTATGAAAAATGGAACAGTTTCTGACTGTTGCAGAAAATACAGAACGTAGGAGGCTTAACCTTAACCTGCGTCATGTAGAAAATTTTAAGTCTTCTTCCCTTGTCTGACGGCGGCTGAGCAACTGCCTTTGCCTCGTCAAGCACGTCATTGAGCATACCTGTCGGTACTCTGAAGGCGGCCTGGTCACATACATAGTCAACGAGTTCAAATACTTTCTTTACTCTCTGACCCGTGAGCGCCGAAACGAAAACCACAGGTGCATATGTCATAAACGGAAGCTCGTTATATACATCCTCTGTAAAACGTTTCATTGTGTTGGTGTCTTTTTCAATAAGATCCCACTTGTTTACAACGATGATAAATGCCTTTCCCGCATCATGAGCATATCCCGCAATCTTTGAATCCTGTTCACTGATTCCTTCGTTGGCATCAACAACGAGAATAGTAACATCAGATCTGTCCACTGCAGAAAGAGAACGCATTACGCTGTATCTTTCGATATCATCAGTAACCTTCCCACGCTTTCTCATACCGGCCGTGTCAATGAAGCAGTATCTCTTATCATTAGCCTCAAAATACGTGTCTATGGCGTCTCGGGTCGTTCCCGGAATGTTGCTTACGATTACTCTTTCCTCGCCTAATATCTTGTTAATCAGGGATGATTTGCCTGCGTTCGGCTTACCGATTACGGCAACGTGAATTGTTTCTTTTTCCTCATCGGTTTCATCTTCCGGAGGGAAATATTTTGACACCTCGTCAAGAACCTCGCCGAGTCCCAAACCGTGAGCCGATGAAATACAGAAGAAGTCACCCATTCCGAGGTTATAGAATTCGTAAACCTCCGGCGGCGGTTCTCCTCTTGTGTCTACTTTATTTACTACTGTTACAACAGGTTTATTCACTTTTCTGAGCATTGTTGCGATATCCGCATCTGCCGCAGTGAGTCCGTCCTTAACGTCTACCATGAAAATGATTACATCTGCAAGGTCCAGCGCAAACTCAGCCTGGCGACGCATCTGCACGAGAATCGTATCTGTTGACTCAGGCTCCAAACCGCCCATATCAACCAGAGTAAAAGTTCTGCCTGCCCATTCGATGTCTTCGTAAATTCTGTCTCTTGTTACACCCGGTGTGTTTTCAACAATTGAAACCCTGCGTCCTACGAGGTAATTGAAAAATGAGGACTTGCCTACATTAGGTCGTCCTATGATGGCTACCATCGGTTTCATAAATCAGTCCTCCTCTTCGTAAAAATCAGTTATGTCTGTAAGTCCGCCGGCACTTGCGATTTTTCTCACAAAGTCGGCTCCTGTTTCGTCATTTACCGCTATCGGTGTTTTCAGTTCTTCCGAAAGCCTTCCCACCGTGTAATCGTCAAGGAAAACATCCTCCCCTGATTTCAGCATATTCGTCGGCAACAGTAAAACCCTGTTGCCTTCTTCTCCTATCAGGTTCCCCTGAAGCTGTTCGGCAAGGTCTCCTCCCGTAAGAAGTCCGCTTACAGTAATGGTCGGTCCGAAGAAATTGTTTATTATCTTGTGAACCTTAACTTCTATGTTGTCAAAACAAAGCGCTGTGCTTTCCGCAAGTTCTTTTATTATATCATATGCAGCCACTCCGGTGGCGATATTCACAAAATGTTTATTCTTATTACAAATAAAGTCTTTTAATTTTTTACCGTGCTTTTCAATGTATTCATACACTTCACTCCTGAGCAGTGAAACCATACCCACACCGTTCTCCAGCTGGGGGAATCCGTCATATGCTTCGACCTCCGGAATCGGAACCTTACCGGTAATATAAAATTCATCCGAAGCATACACAAAATGCTTTCTCGGAGCATTGTCAATTGTTTCGATTACATGCCTTGCCTCTTCCTCGGTAAAAGGTCTTACTTCGTGTAAGCCTTCTCTGTATTTTGTGATTCCTACCGGAACCACAGAAACGCTCCGGATGTTCGGACCCAGGCTGTTTAAATCATCAAGAGTCTTTTTCAGGAATTCTCCGTCATTTACTTCCGGCACAAGCACGATCTGTGCGTTAAGTATGAGCCCGCCGTCAGCAAGAAACTTCATTTTTTCAAGGATATCTCCTGCTTTCTTATTTCCGAGCATGAAGCAACGACGCTCTGGATCAGTTACATGAACGGAAACATTAATCGGAGACATCTTGTATTTTACAAGTCTTTCAAGCTCGCCGTATCCCACATTGGTGAGGGTTACGTAATTACCTGTAAGAAACGAAAGTCTGGTGTCATCATCCTTAAAATACACGGTGTCACGCATATTCGGAGGAAGCTGGTCGATAAAGCAGAAAATGCATTGATTTGAGCACCCTCTGTCTTTATCCAAAAGAGGATTTTCAAATTCAATTCCGATATCCTCGTAGGTTTCCTTTTCTATCTCAACATCGTATTCTTCGCCGTTTTGATCCTGCATCAAAAGGACTACCTCTTCATTTGCAGTCTGAAAGCGGTAATCAAATATATCTTTTATTTTTTCTCCGTTAACGGATAACAGTCTGTCACCGACTTCGATTCCCGCATCCTCTGCGATTGAACCCGGATCAACAGATTTAACAACGGCGTCCATAAGTACCTCTTAACCAAAAAAAAGCTGTCTTGCGATATACGAAAGACAGCTCATAAACCAAATAAATATAATTACTCTTCGTCCATTGCGATAACTTCGCGGCCTTTGTAGTAACCACATGATCCGCATACCGTGTGAGGCAACTTATATTCGTGGCACTGTGGGCATTTTACAAGAGTAGGAGCTTTAATCTTCCAGTTAGCTTTTCTTGTTCTTGTTCTCTGTTTAGACCATCTTCTCTTAGGGCAAATCATTATTCTCTACCTCCAAATAAAAATCATTTCAATTCTCGGCACTCATCCGAGCCACAATAGTCCCTGTACGGTATTTCCAGGATAAACGCATCTTCCAGGGCATCTTCAATATTTAATCTGCTTCCCTCATAAACGTATGTTTCCTCGTCAACGTCATGAGTTCCGTTTCTAACAAAGTTTGCCTCAATATTAATCTTAAGCTCTCGCTCAAGCACCTTGAGACACCTGCAGCAAATGTCTTTGTACGGCACCGTGCATTCAGCATTTAATCTGATAAGCCCGCCGTTGTTGGTAAATCTGCCTACAACGTGTGCCCCTCCGACTTCGGATACAGGACTTCCTCCCGGCCTGTCAAAACCAAGCTCAAACACCTGGTCGATTTCGGCTGTGCCGCCATCTGTTTTTAAACTTTCAGGTACAATGTAATACATAAAGTTCACTCCAAACGGTCAACGCGAAACATTATATCAAAAGCTCTCCTGTAAAGTCAAGCCGTTGCGCTCCACAATTTCAAATGCTTTTTCATAATATTCCTGATTTCCGAAAATCCATGATGCATGTGCATCACAACCCATTATGACCCTGTTTCCTTCTTCCGCGGCTATCCGGAAAAACCTGTCTGACGGATAATGCATCCCGTTTACTATTCCCCAGAGATTAATCTCCAAAGGAATGTCCAGCTTCTTCACCTCGCGGCAAAGCTCTCTGTAATGTTTATCAAATATTGCATCATCACCGGTAAACTTAAACACGTCGGGATGACAGAGATATTTGTATTTACCTGTTTTCAGGCCCTCGACACAAAGCTCGACATATTTTGCAAGATACTCCTCTCGCTCTATTCCCCATGTGCTTCCCCAAAGCTCCCTTGAATTATCAATGAAGTGCTGGCCCAAAATAAGATAGTCACATCCGTGTGATTCCACATGTTCAATCATTGCATCAAATACATCCGGATAGTATTCAGCCTCATAACCTGTGAGAATTTCAATTTTGTCCTTGTATTCTTCTTTTAATGCACTGATTGTTGACACATAGTCATCCGTTTGTTCGGGCTTCATTCTGTAATTTGAATAATAGTCGTCCTTCATATACGGATACGGGACATGATCGGCAAATCCCAAGGTTGTAAAGCCTGCTGCAATTGCCGCTTCAACATATTCTCTTTCCGTTCCGACAGCATGACCGCATCTTGTCGTATGTGTATGATAGTTATGTGTGATAACACGGTTCATATCAGTCGATATGCACCTCGTACTCTGTTACCGCAAGAACAGTTTCACCGTCAATCTGAAGAGCGGTAGGTCTGTCAAACTTGACTTTTACATCATGTGCTTTGAATTCCTGTGCAATTTCAGGCTTTAAAATATGCTTTCCTTCAAAGATTTTCGGGAAAAGCATAAGAGTTTTAATTTTGCTCTTTGCATGCATGAGTGTAAGAGAAACAAGTCTCTCAGGATCAAGTCTGTCCTGATGAGGAGCTGCATTCATACCGCCGCCGTAAAATCTGCCTTTCATTGTTCCTGCAAGCCATACATAATCAACATTCATCTTTTTACCGTCATACTCGATTTCGGCATTCGGTCTGTCAAATCCGTAAAGGAGTCCTTTGATGGCAATTGCAGTGTAGTCAATTTTGGCATTTTCATTCTTTGCACGCATCTGATCTGCAACCTCACAGCAATATCCGTCAATACCGAATCCGATGCCGTTGATGAATTTCCGTTTTTTACCGTTTACAATAACATACGGAAGGTTTGTGAGATATTGGTTAGCCTGAACCGGCTCCTTGGTGTCGCTTTTTCCGATGTCGTTGAAGAAGTCATTTCCCGATCCTGTCGGGTAAAAGAATACCGGGTTCTTGATTTCAATTCCGTCAATATCATTCACAAAGTGGTTGATTGTTCCGTCACCGCCGCAGAGAATAACTTCGTCTTCCTCTGCAATTTCCGAAAATAATTTTTTAACGTCTGTTTCTGTAACATCAATAAGTGTGATTTCCTTATTGATAAGTGATGTAATAAGATTTCTTGCTCTTGCCTCGCCCTGCTTGTTTCCTGAAAGCGGGTTGTATAATACTAAGGTTTTCATGTGTTTCTCCCTCTCTAAAATACATATTATGCTGCCTATTTTATCATTTTCAGAGAATTATTCCAACTGTCTGTTGTTGATTTTATTCCCGGGGATATGTTAGAATTGAACCCGTGCCAATGTGGCTCAGGGGTAGAGCAATTCACTCGTAATGAATAGGCCGTGGGTTCGATTCCCACCATTGGCTCCAAACAAAGAACAAGCGTACAAATTATGTTGTATGCTTGTTTTTTTCTTTTGTTATGCATTCACCGTGCAGTTCTCCACTATCCTGTCCATCTGCTCATCAGTAAGTCCCACCTTATTCTTGAGGTATTGTCTTATTGACGTCTGAATATCCGTTCCCAAAGGATCGAGATATGTGTTAAAGTGCGGCATCATTGCCGAAGGTCCGTTTCCGTCTCTCCAACCGGACTCGGCAAGGAATGATATGCAGTATTCCTTTTTAATATCATTTTTCTTTACTCCGCAAAGTGCAAGGACTGTTGCTGCAAATGTTGCTGTTCTGTCTCTGCCGATATAGCAGTGGAAGTATATCGGGAAGTTACTTTCATCTGTGAGAAGAAGCAACGCATTTCTGAAATTATCCAAATATTTCTGATCGCATGAGTACATATTTCCGTATGTGAGAATTTCACAGTAGTGCACATCTGTTTTGTCTATAAGAAGAGACGAAACATCAGAACCCGAAAGAGAAAGATCTGTCCTGATACCGTACTTCTCGGTAAAATCTTTCATACCCTTTTCGGTCATTCTCGATGTACCCTCTCCCCTGTAGAGTATTCCCTGCTTGATTCTCTTTGTACCGTCTTCGGTAATCCATCCGCCGATGTCTCTTGTATTGCTTATTCCGAATATGTCAATCGTTCTCGGCTGGAATGCAGTTGTGAATTTTGTAATCGGAGTAACTGAGGCTCCGTCCTTTGAGATAATCTGATAATAGTAATCCGTTCCTGCAAAAAGGTCCTTGAAATAATATGTGTTTGATTCCGTTTCAAATTCCGTATAGTCATACATATTACTGTTTTCGCTTATTCTGACTGTCGCGCCTTTTGTCTTTGAAAGCCAGGAAACCCTAACCCCCTCTGATCTGAACACATCAGTATGATCAGGATTCAGTTTGTTGAAGGTGGCTGTATCAAAGCTTGATGATCTTGATGCTGTCTTAACAAGCTTGTTTGCTATTTCCGCCTCCGAGCCGTCTGCCGGTTTCAAAAGAACAATACCGTTTCCCTCCGGCATATCAACAAGAGAAGTATTTATAAGAGGTCCGCCCTGGAAAAATCTTTTAAGTGCAAGATAGTCTGCAGATTTGATTTTTGAATCTCCGTTAATATCCGCTGCCAAAAAAGCATAAGTGCCGAGATTCTTCTCACCGCTGAATGTTTTTCTCACAAGAAGATAGTCCTGCGAAGTAAGTTTTCCGTCACCTGACACATCCCCTTTGACAATGATTGTGCCCTTGCTTCCCTCTTCATATGTCATTGTGCTGAAAAGTTCAGTTCCCGTGCCGACGATGTCCGAGCCCTCAAGTGTTTTGGCGTCATTACAGAAGAAAGGATTGCCGCCTGACAGTCTTTCTTCAACTTCACTGACAGTTGTATTTTCCGGAATACCCAGTATGTAGGTGCCGTCATATTCAATTCCGCAGTTCTCATAGAAAGCAATGCCGACATATTCTTCTGCATTAGCAGAAAAAGAAAATATCAAAGCAGGAAGCATTATTGCCAATATAAGAAAACAGGTTTTTTTCATATCAGTAGCTCTCCAACAGTATATCTCGTATGTTGTCCATCTCCTCATCAGTAACACCGATGTCTCTTAAATATTGCAGAGAATTCTCTCTTACATTTCCGTTACCGTATGTCTTCAGAAGGCTGCGGAAGGTCTTCATGCTGGCTTCCTGCCACATAAAACCGTCACCCATATAGCTTCCGTCATTATAAGCAAGCGGAGTAAGGAAGAATTCACGCTTTATATCCGTATCGGATATTCCGCAAATCTGTTCAATAAAGAATCCTAAGGTTCCCGTTCTGTCACGGCCTATCATACAATGAAAGTATATTGGATAATTGTCCTTGTTTGCAAACAATTTTATGCAGTCACGGAGATTGTTTCTGTATTCGTCAGAAGTATTGAATATAGCCTCGTAGCACGTAATGAACAAATCCTTTGTTTCCCATGTTTTGTTTTTCGGTGCTTCGTGCTCATCAGCAAGGTTTAGTTCCGTCTTTATTCCCAGCTTCCCGGTAAAATCCTTTTTACCCTGTTCTGTGATATTCGTAAGTCCGGCACCGCGGTAAACCATTCCCTGTTTGATTCTCTTGCTGCCCTTTTCGGTTTTAAGACCGCCTATGTCTCTTGTGTTGATAACACCGTCTATCAAAACAGTTCTCACACTGTCATATGCTGTTTTGAAATTGAATGTATATGACTCACACTTGCCGTCAGCGGAAAGAACCTTCCAGTAATACTTAGTGCCCGAATAAAGTTCTGAAAGTTCAAGTTTTGTTTCCTTAGTCACATATTCAACAGCATCACTGAGGTCACTCTTTTTACCGAGTTTTACAATGTACTCGTAAGACGTGCCCTGCCACTCAAGTGTAATGATTGCGGGATCCTGTCCGTGGTTGTCTTTGCATTTTGCATCACAAAGTGTATAAATTTCACTGGCGGTCAGTTTCTCATCCGGGAAATCCCAGTATTCAAGAACAATGTCATTTAATATATGGATATCCTTTGCGCCCTTCTTTGGGGAGACAAGTTCAATACCGCCTAAAACATGTTCCTGAAAAACGGTAAAATAAAGAACTGCCGAGGCAGCAAGCAATGCTGCCACGGCAATACAGATAACCAAAATCAGCTTGGATTTTTTAGTTTTCATCTTATCCTCACATATTGTAGTAATTGATAAGACATCCGGCAAGGATAATCTTTCTCTCATCTTCTGAAAGATCTGCAAGTCTTAATGCAAAGTCATCAACATTTCCGTTTGCACGATAAATCTTGCACGGGATTAATTCCTGAGCTGTTTCCACAGCCTTGCGGATGCCCTGTATGTATATCCTGTCACCGATTGAAAGTGCAAGTTTTTCAGGCTCATCCGTCGTAAACGGAAGCATGCCCCAGTTGATAAGATTGCTTCTGTATCTCTTTGTTGCATACTGTACGGCTATGTTTGCAAAACCGCCGAGTACCTTCTGGCATGATGCTGCCTGTTCTCTGGCACTTCCGTCACCCGGTTTCATTGCGAATACAACACTGCCGATGCCTGTCTTTTTACCGAGCTCCGCCGCATCGCCCATGCCCTTGAAGATGTCTTCACATCCTTCGAAGTTCCCTTCAAGTCTTGCTTTTTCCTGTGCAGCAACTGCCTTTGCTCTTCCCACATATCCCGGATCTTTTCTTGAAAGTGCAAATTCTGCAAGTCTCAAAGGATTTGATCTGTATGAAGATGTTTCACCTGAAGGAATAAGCTCGTCTGTCGTTGTAACAGGATCGTTGATTACGCTTACGGCCTCAAGTACAAGGTCTTCTGCAAGATTCGTCATCTTCGGCCAGTCAGTGATATTAGGGCCGAAACGAAGCTCTGTCTCCGGTTTTTCTTTTCCGTAGCCGTTGTAAATTCTGTTATCATAAACGGCCTTGTCAAAGTGATATTCAGGAACCTCATCAGGAATTTCAACATCAGTTGCCGCAGTTAGAACGCCACCGTTTAATGCTGTTGCCGCAATAGAACGTGCATCCATAAGTGCGACCCATGAAATCTGACCGTCTGACGGTTTTGATCCTTCTCTGTTCGGGAAGTTTCTTGTTGTATGTCTGATACTGAAACCGTTGTTGCACGGAACATCTCCCGCACCGAAGCAAGGTCCGCAGAATGCACTTCTGATTGTTGCTCCTGTTTCCATGAGAGTACTGATTGAACCGTCACGAACAAGTTCCAGGAATACCGGCTGGCTGGCAGGATATACACTTAAGTTAAACGCGCCCTTTCCGAGGTCTTTGCCGCGGAGAATCTGTGCTGCGGTATATACATTTTCAAATGTACCGCCTGAACAACCGGCGATAACGCCCTGGTCAACTACAACCTTGCCGTTTACTATTCTGTCTGTAAGTTTATATGTTTTAACTTTGTCACCGTACTGAGCAATACCACGGTTCTGAGCATCCTCAAGAACGTCCTTCGGATTTGCAATAAATTCCTTAAGGTCATATACGTTGCTCGGGTGGAAAGGAAGTGCAATCATCGGCTGAACTGTTGACAGGTCAACCTCGATGTACATGTCATAATATGCACCCTCTCCCGGATTGAGTTCCTTATAGTCATCGCTTCTCAAATGAGCATCATACCACTTTTTTGTCTCCGCATCAGTTCTCCAGATTGAACTTAAGCAGGTAGTTTCTGTTGTCATTACATCAATGCCGTTTCTGTAATCAGCTGTCATGTTTGACACGCCGGGGCCGATGAATTCCATTACTTTGTTTTTAACATGTCCGTCTTTGAATACGGCTCCGATAATTGCAAGAGCAACGTCCTGAGGGCCTACACCCGGTTTCGGTTTGCCTGTCATATAGATTGCAACAACATCGGGATATTTGATTTCATAGGGTCTGTTTAAAAGCTGTTTAACAAGCTCAGGTCCGCCTTCACCCATTGCCATCGTACCGAGGGCACCGTAACGTGTGTGGCTGTCTGAACCGATAAGCATTTTACCGCAGCCTGCCATCATTTCACGCATATACTGGTGAATTACCGCCTGATGTGCAGGAACGAAAATACCACCGTATTTCTCTGCTGCCGATAAACCGAATACGTGGTCATCTTCATTGATTGTTCCGCCAACCGCACAAAGCGAGTTGTGGCAGTTTGTAAGAACATAAGGAACCGGGAACTTTGAAAGTCCGCTGGCTCTTGCTGTCTGAATGATACCTACATAAGTGATATCATGAGATGCCATACCGTCAAATTTTATTTTAAGATTCTTCTCATCTCCGCTGTTGTGAGCCTGAAGAATACCATATGCAATTGTCTTTTTCTTTCCTTCTTCTTTGTTGAAGCCTGCTGCCTGTGTTTCCGGAATCAGTTTACCGTCACGGTAAAAAGCGCCGTTTGTAATTACTTTAACCATTTTGTCCTCCGTCTAAATGTACGTCCAACTGTTTGAACGGAACCCCTTCAATATATAATTACATTTTAATCATATCAAATTTTTTACTTGAATATTTTATCATAGTTGTTACGAAAATTACAGCAAAACCCGCTGATATTGCAAGAGAAATGCATAATGCAATCTTTATGTCCACCCCGAAGATGAGACATACAACCGCCGGTGCAATTACCACAAGTGACAAAATGAGTGAAATAAGCATTTCAAAAAGACCGTTTACATTCGACTTGATTGCCTCAGTTTCCGTCTTCCATTCTAATTTCGGATTTCTTACATCAAGCATCATTCCCACTGCAACCATATATAATCCGGAAACAACAGCAATGAGTGAAATGAGAATTGACTCCAGAATTTCAAACGTCATCATTATGAACACCAGCGCCAGCATGAGTACACAGTATGCAAGATGCATCGTGTATCCCGCAAGATATCTTCCGATAATCTGATCTTTAACTGTGGAAGGAGAAGTTTTGAGAATCCAGAAAGCTTTACCCTCTCTTGAAAAAGTCGTTCCCCACATATAGTTCATCATTGCAAACAGCATAATGATTCCCAAAGAAATCAAAATCATCACCGGATTCAATTCGTTCATTACATCTTCCGGCACTCCGTACAAATCTCTGTTATTTACAAAGAACCAGAATACAACAGGTCCGATTATTATGTTTGCAAGTCCGTTTAACATATATGCCGGTGTTCTCAGTGCTATCTTCCATTCTTTCATAAAGAAAGCCTTTTTAACGGATGACTTTCTGAGCTTCTTATCTTCAAGAACCTTCTTGTTACTGCCGTCTGCACCCTTGAGATTCTGGAGAAGCTTGTAATAAAGCTTTCCTCCGAGGAATCCGCAAATCAGAATCAGTATAGCCGCAATTCCGATTACCGCAGCAAGATAAAGAGCACCTGTTTCGACAGAAGACGTAAGTGCAAGACCAAGCAGTCCTCCACCCGGTAAAATACCTGTCATAAGATCCACGCTTTTGCTCAAAGACATTATTATTCCGGCAATAGCATCGTCGCTCATGTTCTGAGTTCTTGTATTGATAGTCATCTGGAAAAGAAGAATTGCCAAAAGCATTACAAAACCCAGAATTGTTCCCAGCAGATCTTTATGTTTGAATTTTGCCATCAGACTGTTAAACAGCATTACCAGCACGGCTGCTGCAACAATCGGAATTACAGGATAGAAAATTAGCCCGATCAAGCCGTACACCCAAAACATTGAGCTGATTTCAGCCTTCATTGAGTAGAAAACAAGAACCGGTACAAGAACCGCTGCAGAAAGTGCAAACTCGGAAACATATGAGCTTGTCAGATTTGCCATAAACACATGGCTGCTTTTAATCGGCAGTGTGAGTATCAGTTCGCTGTCTTTACCGCCGTACATAAGTCCGAATACAGAAAATAAGCTGAAGAAAAGTATTACAAGCTGTCCTATTGACAGAACATATCTTAGCGTGATTTCTCCCATACCCAGTTCAGCCGCAAGATCAAGTCCGAAATATGCAAACAAAAGAAACATTGCGTATATTATGAGTGCGGCAATGCCGAGAATAATTGAAACAGCAATAAATTTTCCCACACTTGTGGTGCCGCCCAGTGTTTTCTTTATATTCTCAATACTGAATGTGTATTTAAGTTTGAATTTCAAAAAACGCGCAAATTTTTTCATCTTAAGCCTCGTCCGTAAGATTTAAGAAAATGCTCTCAAGAGATCCGTCGCCTCCCGCAACCTGATTTCTCAGTTCATCAATTGTTCCCGTTGCGATTATTTTACCATTATCAATGATTGCCACTCTGTCGCAAAGTTTCTCAGCAACTTCAAGCACATGTGTTGAAAAGAACACTGTGTTTCCTCTCCGGCAGTGTGCTCTCATCTCCTCCTTGAGAATATGAGAGGCTCTCGGATCAAGACCCACCATCGGTTCATCAAGTACCCATACAGAGGGATCGTGAACAAGTGTTGAAATTACAACTATTTTCTGTCGCATACCGTGCGAATATGTTTTCATCTGATTTCCCAGTTTGTCAGCCATTTCAAACATTTCGGCATACTTTTTGATTCTTTCCTGTCTTATGTCCTGGGGAACATCGAAGATATCGGCAATGAAGTTAATATATTCAAGTCCCGTAAGTCTTTCATAAACATCAGGATTGTCCGGAACATATCCGATGTGTTTTTTTGCTTCAACCGGATTTTCCGTGATATCGTCACCGTTAATAATCACGGTTCCTTCCGTTGGTTCGTGAATGCCCACAATCATTTTGATTGTTGTGCTTTTTCCGGCTCCGTTCGGTCCGATGAAGCCGAATATCTCGCCGTCATTTACAAATAAATCAATGTTGTCAACCGCGGGTTTACCACCCTTTGAATAGGTTTTTGAAACTCCTGTCAGTGAAATCATGAATACATCTCCTTAAAATCAAATATGTATTTATCAGCAGCATCTTTAAGCTGTTCCTGATTCTGTCTGCCGTGGGAGTCGTACACGCCCACTGCATAAAAACCGCCCTTTTTCGCACCGATGATTCCGGGCACGATATCTTCAAACACCATACACTCAAAAGGCTTAACACCCATCTTTTCAGCTGTGTGAACGTATACCTCCGGTGATGACTTCTCAAGCTTCATTTCACCTGATGAAACAAACACATCAAAAAGATCGTATACTCCGCATCGTTCCAGTGCGGGTCTGAACACATCGTCATAGAGTGCAGTTGCCACGCCCAGCTTATATCCTTTTGCTTTCAGTATTTCCAGATATTCTTTTGCATGGGGCTTCAGCTTAAGTGTGTTTTTGTAATAATCCTTTGCCATATCCAACCAGATTTTCATAAGTTCGTCGGGACTGAATCTCCCGTTCATTATCTCGCTGGTATATTCGGCTGTCTGCCATGAACCCATCTGAGCCACCTTTTCACTGTAGCCCTCCGGCATATCCATGTCGTATCTTTTGAAGAAATCTATGTCAATCTGATACCAAACTCCCATAGAGTCCAGTAATGTTCCGTCTATATCAAATATGGCACCTTTAAATTCCATTTAAACTCTCCACACAAATGATAAGAGTTCCTTCTTCAACGGAAATCTCTCCCTCTTCACCAATAAACTCATTACTTATTGCTCTCGGATCAGAGTTTTCAAGTGTGTAATTTTCAATTTCATATTTAACGTTTTTTTCCGTCACTCCCTTTGAAACATCAGACAGTGAATATACGGAAAAATATCCTTTGAGATCTTTTTTGAATGTCATTTTACCATTGTGTACGGCCGTAATCCAAAAATCCTCTCCTATGAGATACACCAGGCATCCCTTCTTTGTCAAATTGGCAACCAGCTGAATGTTTCCCAGCGTATGGTCCATTCTTCCGCCGGTTGCTCCGAACAGGTAAAAAGTACGGCAGCCTCTCGTATATGCTTCTTCTGCCGCTATCATCATGTCTGTGTAGTTCTTGGCCACAGGAAGCGCGATTCTTTCCAAATCCGCAGGAACCGGACCCTCAACGGAATCTGAGTCGCCTACAAAAAGCTGCGGCTTAATGCCTGCTTTTTGTAGGCTGTTGAGTCCGCCGTCAACTGCTACTATCAAATCTTTATCGCTCGGTAAAAAATGTTCAGCACCGACGAAATCGCCGGCGCCGGTTAAATAACATTTCACAGTTTATAAACCTCTTCGTCGTTAAGAATGTCGACATCTGCTTCTTTGAGAACCTCTGCTGCTTTGCTCATATCCTGAACCTTAACAACAACCAGTGCTCTTTTATCGTTCTTTCCGATAAAAGCATAAATGTACTCAACTTCGATACCCTGTGCAACAAGTGACTGAAGGACTTTTGAAAGTGAACCCGGGTCGTCATCAATTGCGATTGCAAGAACTTCAGTAATGCTTACCGCATATCCTGCATCCTTAAGAGCTGATTCGGCTTTTACAGGATCACTTACGATCATTCTGAGAATTCCGAAGTCTGTTGTGTCGGCGATTGAAAGAGCGCTGATGTCAACACTGTTTTCACCGAGAACCTTTGTTACGTCAGCCAAACGGCCGCCTTTGTTTTCCAAAAAGATTGAAAGCTGTTTTACACTCATTAGTGCACCTCCGTATATCCAATTTCAAAAGCCTTGCGGTTTATTTCAAGTACCTTAGCGGGAATAACCGACTCAAGGCATTTTGCCCATGTTTCTTTCGGCACGTCTTTAAGTTCAGATGCAAGCACACCCAAAAGAACAACGTTTACTGCTTTGGGGCTTCCGCATTCTTCCGCAATCTTAAGTGCATCGAGTGAAATGACCTTCACATCGGAAGCATTAAGAACTTCGAGAACATTTGTCGGATAAACCGCCTTGCCTGAAATTACAGGCATTGATTCAATTCTCTGTGTGTTTGTAATAATTGTGCCGCCTTTTTTAAGATAAGAAATCCATCTTGCAGCCTCCACCTGTTCAAAGGAAAGAATAACATCCGCTTCGCCTTCACAGATAAGAGGAGAATTGATTTTCTCACCGAATTTTACACATGTGATAACACTGCCGCCTCTCTGGGACATGCCGTGTACTTCTGACAGTTTTACATCCAGGTTCATTTCCTCAGCTGCTTTTCCGAGGAATCTTGAAGCAAGCAATGTTCCCTGTCCGCCTACACCAACTATAAGAATATTCAAACTTTCCATATTACTTTCCCTCCGGCTTTGAAATACATCCAAACGGACACATCTGTTCACACAATCTGCAGCCTGCACAAAGTGAGTTGTCAATCTGATAGTTTCCGTCCTTTAGGATGATTGCAGGACATCCGAGTTTCATGCAGTTTCCGCACTTTTTACATTTGTCCTGATCAATAACAACCGGTGCGCCGTAATTTACATTCTTAAGAAGTGCGCATGGTCTCTGAACAATAATTACAGAAGGCTCGTCAGCTGCTATTTCTTCCTCGATGGCAGCCTTGAGTTTCTTCATCTCAAACGGGTCTTCAACTCTGACTCTCTTAACGCCGACTGCTTCTGCAAGTTTAACAAGATTTACCGGATGAGTTTCCTCAAGACGAATTGTAAGTCCTGTTGTCGGATTCTGCTGATGTCCCGTCATACCCGTAATTGAGTTGTCAAGAATAATAACTGTTGAAGCACCCTTGTTGTATACGATGTCAATAAGACCTGTAATACCCGAGTGAATAAATGTTGAATCACCGATAACCGCAACAGTTGGTATCTTTTCAGAATTTGTAATTTCTTCTGCCTTCTGCATACCGTGAGCCATGCTGACAGATGCGCCCATACAAACAGTTGAATGGATTGCATTGTACGGAGCCATGGCACCTAATGTATAGCATCCGATGTCTCCTGAAACTCTGACGCCGAGTTTAGAAAGAACATAGAAAATACCCCTGTGAGGACAACCCGGACAAAGTACCGGGGGTCTCGGAGGAATCGGAATATCCTCTGCAAGGCACGCACTTTCTGCGTCCTCACCCAAATAGTCTTTGCGAATCTTTGTTGTTGAAAGCTCTCCCTGAATTCCGAAGTACTTCTTTCCTTCTGCCTTATCAATGCCAAGCTGTCTTACAAAGTTTTCGATGAAAGGCTCAAGTTCCTCAACTACGAGAAGCTTGTCCACTCCTTCTGCAAACTCTTTGATTTTTGCACCGGGAAGCGGATGAACCATATTGATTTTAAGAACTGATGCGTCAGGGAAAACTTCCTTAACGTACTGATAGCTGATACCTGAAGTTATTATACCGAGGTTCTTGCTGCCCTCTTCAACCACAGCCATTTCATTTGAAAGCTTTTCCAGTTTCTTGGTTCTTTCTTCAACTACAATATGTCTCTTGATGGCATTTCCCGGAACCATTACATACTTTCCGATTTCGCACTTGTATTCCTTTTTACCGTTTGAAACTCTGTCAGAAAGTTCAACAAGGCTTCTTGCATGAGCAATTCTCGTAGTTGTTCTTAAAATAACCGGAGTGTCATACTTTTCGCTGATTTCAAAAGCCTTTTTTGTGAAATCTTTGCATTCTTCACTGTCTGACGGTTCAAGCACAGGAACATGTGCTGAAAGTCCGTAATATCTTGTATCCTGCTCATTCTGTGAACTGTGCATTCCCGGGTCATCGGCAACCACAAATACCAAACCGCCGTTAACTCCCGTGTATGCAGCCGTAAAAAGCGGATCCGCTGCCACATTAAGGCCAACGTGCTTCATACAGCACATTGCTCTTGCTCCTGCAACTGATGCACCGATTGCAACCTCAGTTGCAACCTTTTCGTTTGGTGCCCACTCACAGTAAACATCATTTTTGTCATACTTTGAGATTACTTCAGTAACCTCTGTGCTTGGTGTGCCCGGATAAGACGATACAACGTTTACCCCTGCTTCCCATGCGCCTCTTGCAATTGCTTCATTGCCAAGCATTAACTGTTTCATGAATTACTTTCCCTCGTTTCTCAAATCAATTACTCTCTTTGCCTTACCTGTTTCAAATCTTTCGATTGTCTTAGGTCCGACCAAAGTTACTTTTGCATCGATTAAGAGATTTGATTTGATTTTTGATCTTATTTCTTTTGTCAGCTTCTCAAGTTCGCTGTAGCTTTCAAGAAGTGACGCATCTGCAAGTTCAACCTGAACTTCCAGAGTATCCATAAAGCCCTGTTTACGCACATAAAGCATGTAATGTGGGCTGATTTTATCCATTCCGAGGATCACGCCTTCAATTTGGCTTGGGAATACATTTACACCCTTGATGATAAGCATGTCATCCGTACGACCTTTAACCTTTGTCATACGTGCCGTTGTTCTTCCGCACTTACAGGGAGCAAACTCAATGTTTGTAATATCCTTAGTTCTGTAACGAAGCATCGGGATGCCTTCCTTTGTAAGAGTCGTAAGCACAAGTTCGCCTTCCTCTTCCTTATCAATTGGTTTAAGTGTGTCTCTGTCAATGATTTCATACAGGAAGCTGTCTTCGTTGATATGCATACCGCAATGCTCAAGACATTCGCCTGACACGCCCGGTCCCTGAACTTCAGTAAGACCATAGTTCTCGGTGCATACAATGCCCCATCTCTTTTCAATTTGCCGGCGCATTTCAGCTGTGTGGCCTTCGCCTCCGAAAAGTCCGACTCTGAGTTTGAATCTGTCTAGTGAATATCCCTTTTCTTCTGCCACCTCTGCAAGTCTGAGAACATATGTAGGTGTTCCGACAACTACCGTGCTTCCGAAGTCCTCCATGAACATAAGCTGTCTTTCTGAGTTACCTGATGACATCGGGATAACAGAAACGCCCATGTATTCAAGTCCCTGTAAAAGTCCGAAGCCGCCGGTGAACATTCCGAATCCGAATACAATCTGTGCCACATCCTTGTTTGTAACACCTGCTGCAGCAGCAATTCTTGCAATGTTCTCCTTCCATGTTTCCATGTCATTCTTCGTGTATCCGACTACAACGGGCTTACCCGTTGTACCGGAGCTTGCATGGAATCTTACGATATTATCAAGAGGCTCTGAGAACATCCCGAAGGGATAATTAACTCTGAGATCTTCTTTTGTTGTATACGGAATGTTTTCAACATCCTTAAGTGTCTTGATGTGTTCCGGTTTAAGTCCGATTTCATCAAAACGATTCTTGTAAAAAGGCACTCTTTCATATGCTCTGTTTACTATCCATTTAAGTCTTTCAAGCTGGATCTCGTCGTATTCCTTTCTTGTAAGACATTCTTTTCCCGGATTCCAAATCATTTAAAACAACTCCTTATTCTGAAACAATGTCACTGTTTGCTTTTTCTTTGATGTCTTTATCATAGCAAATGAAACACTTTTCAACATAGTCTTTTTTAAGTTTAGGTGTAATTAAGCTTACAATCGGAACAAGAACAAGTCCTGCAATCATTGCAACAGCACCTGCAACAATTGAGTTTGCGAAGAACTTTAAAAACATGTTTCCAACTGTAATGCCTACACCTGAAATAAAGCTTACCCATACAGAAAGCTTTGTAACCTTCTTCGTGTACAAGCCATAGAGGAACGGAGCAAGGAATGAACCTGCCATAGCGCCCCACGAAATTCCCATGAGCTGAGCAATGAATGTAGGAGGGTCAAGAGCAATTACAACGGAAATTACGATGAATACCGCAATAAGTATTCTCATAATTAGAAGCTGCTTTTTCTCTGACATTTTCTTAGCAAATACACCCACAATAAGATCAAGTGTAAGTGTTGAGCTTGATGTAAGCACAAGTGATGAAAGAGTTGACATTGATGCTGAAAGCACAAGAACAACTACGATACCGATGAGGATATCAGGAAGTGTTGAAAGAATGTGAGGAATAATTCCGTCAAATGCAATCTTTCCTTCTCCTAAGTTGAAACTTGGGTCATCAAATAATCTTGCAAAGCCGCCCAAGAAATATGAACCGCCTGCAACCACAACTGCGAAAACTGTTGAAACAACAGTACCTGTCTTGATTGATTTCTCGTCTTTAATTGAGTAGAACTTCTGAACCATCTGAGGAAGTCCCCATGTTCCCAGGGATGTGAGAATTACAACACTTAAGAGGCCCACCGGATCAGGTCCGAAGAATGAGTTATATGCTCCGGGGAAAGGTTCAACCGTTCCTGCAGGGATTGTCGGATTTGTTGCAAGGGACTGAAGAGCTGCAGTGAAGCCACCCTGTCCGTTAATAACAGTTGCAATAACCGCAATAATACCGCCGAGCATAATAATACCCTGAATGAAATCGTTTATGGCTGTTGCCATATATCCGCCGAGAATTACATATACGGCTGTCAAAACTGCCATGGCAATTACGCAGTATTCGTAAGGAATGCTGAATGCCATGCCGAAAAGTCTTGAAAGACCGTTGTAGATTGATGCTGTGTAAGGAATCATGAATATGAAGAGAATTATCGCAGCCACGATTTTGAGTGCAATTGAGTTATATCTCTTCTCAAAGAATTCAGGCATTGTCTTTGCCCGGAGATGATTTGTCATTACTCTCGTTCTTCTGCCGAGAACCACCCATGCGAGTAAGCTTCCGATAAGAGCATTGCCAAGACCAATCCATGTGGCTGACATACCGAAGTTCCATCCGAACTGTCCTGCGTAACCTACAAATACTACTGATGAAAAATACGATGTACCGAATGCAAAAGCCGTAAGCCAAGGGCCAACTGCACGACCACCCAGTACGAAACCGTTAACGCTGGTTGCACTCTTTCGAGTCCGCAATCCAACAAAAATCATTACTGCAAAAAACAGCACTAAAAAAAGAATTTTTGCTACCATGTTACCGTCCCTCTGAAAATTAAATTTGGTAGTAAAATTATACCAAATCAGGCACATTTAAGTCAATGAAAAAGGGGGGCTCATCAGAGCCCCTTAAAAATCATGTCATAGCCACTGTAAAAGGAACACATGCAGGCAGCATCGCAATTGCAAGCATGAGTGCAATTATCTTTTCATAGTTTCTCTCGATTAAAAATTTTTATGCCCATGGATCAAGTGCTTTGGGTTCACGAATTCCCATGAGAATTCCGCCATACCCATTAATAAACCACTCACCCGTTGATTTCTTTTGTCTTACCCTTACTGCTCTCGGGCTGTCTGCTCCGCCTGATGTGATGTAAAGAGTTGCATAGCCTTCGCTCTGGTATGAATACGGATTATCGCTTACGCTGATTGTGTAAGGTTTGTTAGGCTCATAATTATTGTCGGGTGTTGCTCCCTCAAAAAATGATTTGGGAACATAATCCTTATCTGAGAATCTGTCAGCAATAAAAGATTTGTCATGGTTTGATACTTCCTCAGGTCCTTTCAGGAAATTGAGCATTTCAAGAGCTGCATCTTTGTCAGTCGGATATGCGGCAAAAGCAGCCACCGTAAGTGCGATTGTTGCAAATGCGTCCTGAAGATTTGCCTCAGGAAGAGTTTTAAGCTCATCAAGTGTTGTCGGTAATTTTTCAAAAGTAAATGTCTTTGTTGCCATATCATTCTCTCCTCAAAATTAATATTTGTATTCTTTCGCAATACTAAGCATATATTCAGCAAATCCGTCCGGAACACTTTCGCCTTCTGCAAAAGTACCGCATGGATAATACACATTCAAAATGCAGGTTGTTTCGTCTGTTGCAAATAAGTCATCTGAATTGTTGTCTGTGTCTGTCTTAGGCTTTGCCCTGAGAACTCCGTAATTCACAATTTCATCCCAGATCTCAGGAGCCGTGAAGGATTCTTTGTATACGATATTTTTACCGTCTTCATCAATAAAATCTGCCGAAAGTTCTATGTCGTTTGAGCGCACTGCCCTTTTTACCGAAACACTGTAGCAACCCTGTGCATAAGAAGCATTTTGAGAATAGGATACTCCGATTGGTTTACACAATTCAGTACCTTCTCTTAAGGCCGCCTCTTCAAGCAATTTCATAACATCTGTTTTAAATTCGTCGGATGTTACAAGTTTTGCATTATCAGAGATATACAGCTTCTCATCAGACTTATACTTAACGCTGATAGTTTCACCTAACTGCGGAGGAAGTCCTGCAGTCTTGCCGCCTGTGCCGTTTTTTTCAGGAAGCTTGTATTTTTTTATAGCCTGGTCAATTCCCGCAAGAAGCTTTTCGTCTCCTTTAAAAGTTGCTTTAAATTCATCATACTCATCATATCCGGAAATTTCACAGTCACAGGAGCCGTCATCAAGCACTTTTATTGATAAAATGACGTTTTCATACGGATCATCCGTATTTCTTATTCCGAAATCCCATTTCATTTCACAGATTTCCGTTGACTCGATTGTCTTCGAATATCCCTCTCCTGTGTAGTTTGTTCTGCCTCCCGAAATGGGATTGTCTTTTCTACATCCGGAAAAGAACAGAATTGCTCCTGCAATCAATATTGCAAGCACTACCACTGAAATAATCATTAGTTTCATGTTTTAATTTAATCGTCCTTTGGCTGTCCAAATTTACGTCTACCCATATATTAGCATACTATAAAAATATTTTGTATATCTAATTGTAAAAAAAATTCTCGTTTGATATGATGAAGAAAATATTGTTCGGGAGAAAAACATGAAAAACCGCAAAATTCTTTTTACAGTATTTGTAATGCTTTTTGTCATTGCCTTTGCCGGATTCTTGTTTTACAGGAATGCTGATTCTTGTTTTAAGGCTTCTCCTGCAAGGCCTTCTTCATCATCAGCTGCTCCGTCTTCTGTCTTTTCGTTTAAGAACGAAAAAGCACTTAAAGAACACTATAATAAGCACGGCAAAGAAATGGGCTTTGAATCAAAAGAAGCTTATGTTGCTGCTGCAAATGAAGTAATAAATAACCCCGACTCCCTCTTTAAATACGAAGAGGAAGACGGGGATTTTGTTTACTATCTCGAATCAGAAAACTACATCGTTTTTCTGTCTCAAAAAGGTATCATTCGAAGCTTCTTTGCTCCGTTTGACGGTATTGCCTATTTCAATCGTCAGTGACAGATTCGATTAACCATTGTCCTGATTTCTTAAAATTCTCTGCCATACATCATTAGATGCCTTTTCCATAGTTGTAAGAGCGTTCATATAGCTGCCTGTTGACCAGAACTCACCGAGTACTCTGCCCCAGTAACCTGTAACTGCTGACGCAACTGCCGCAGGCAATTTACAAATAACTCGGCCAACCGTATCAGCCTCAGGGAAGCTTACATAAGCATCAAAGTTTTTACCGGACCAGTCTTTTCCGTTTGCTTTAGGTTCAGGATATCTCCAGAAATCAGCATCACAAAGTGATCTTGTTACCGGAACGGATCCGCCTTCGTTCTTGTGGAAAGCCATCTGTCCTTCGTCAGTATACATAAACAAAGCAAGAGCTGCAGCCGCATTAGGATTCTGTGTGTACTTATATACGCCGATACCCATTGATCCTGTACCAACTTTATGAACAGGAAGCTTCGGGAAACTTACGATATCCCACTCATAATCAATTCCGTCAAACATCTTTCCTACACTTTCAAGCTGAGCATATGTGTTTGCGGTAAATACATAGTTTGCATCAGTAAGATTTGCATATGCATCCATATTCTCACAGCATTCAGGTTTGATTGCGCCTGTTTTGGCAAAGCTTAAGAGTTCATCAATACCCTGACGTACATCATCAGATGTTAAATTAATTTTCTTGGTTTCTGTGTCGTACCATGTTCCGCCCCATCCTTCAAAGAATGCAACATAAACCGGATCCCATCCGTAGTTAAGAACACCGCCGCACTGAGTAAGAACGTTAGGGTCATTAGGACTTGATTTTGTAAGTTTTGTTGCATAGTCCTTGAACTGATCCCATGTCCATCCGTCCTCCGGATCAGCAAGACCTGCTTCCTTAAGTGCTGTTCTGTTATATGTAAGAACTACATGGTCATATTCTTTACAAACCATATACATTTCACCCTCAATCATACCAAGGGCATATACACCTGTGTAAATATTGGACATATCCAAGCCAAGAGGTTCAATGTACTGGTTAAGTGACATAAGAGACCTTTGAGTAACTGCATAGTTATATACATCAGTATCACACATCGGGAATACATCACCGATTTCGCCTGATGCAATTCTGGCAGCAATGTTACCGGGGTTGTAGTCTTTTACAACTGTTACATTGGGATACTTTTTCTGGAAAGCAGCAATATAGTCATCGCCTGATTTTTGTTGAGAGATATTTCCGAAACTGTAAGTGAACTTTACGGTTCCCGAAACATCCAAATCTGATTCCGGCTTTACTGTCGGTCCGTCCGGATTGTATGTTTTTCCGCAACCGAATGCAGAAAGACAAAGAATCGTAATAACGGAGAATAATATAACTTTCTTAATTGTTTCTCGCATTATGCCTACCTCGAATCTTTGATATTAATCTTTGATAATTATATAAAATAAATCGCGCCTTCGCAATATGCAAAGGCACGATTTTTTATTTAGTAACAAATTATTAATTATTCCTGTGAAGACTTAATTAATCTTGTCCATGTATCATTAGCGGATTTCTCTAATGTTGTTAAAGCATCCATGTATGAACCTGTGTTAAAGAATTCACTGATAACACCTGACCAACCACCTGTGATAACTGCAGCAACCTTGGCAGGCATCTTACAGTTTACACGACCAACAGTATCTGCCTCCGGGAAGCTTACGAATGCATCGTAGTTCTTGCCTGACCAGTCAGCACCTGTGTTTGTAGGTGTTGTGTATCTCCAGAATCCCTCATCTGAAAGTTCCTTAACAAGCGGAACAGATCCGCCTTCGTTACCGTTGTAAGCTCTCTGTCCTTCTGCTGTGAAGAAGAACAATGCAAGAGCAGCAGCAGCATTAGGATTGCTTGTGTACTTATAAACACCGAAACCTGAGCAACCTGTACCAACTTTGTGTGTCGGGAATGCAGGGAAGCTTACGAAATCCCATTCGAGATTTAAAGCGTCATAAGATGCACCATATGATGTGATGTTAGGATATACCATTGATCTGAATACGTAGTTTTCTTCAACAAGGTTTGCATAAGCTTCAGTGTTACCACCCTCTGGGCAGATAGCGCCTGTCTTAGCAAGGTTGAGAAGTTCATCAATACCCTTACGCACTTCGTCAGTTGTAAGGCTGATTGTCTTGTTCTCAGTGTCAACCCATTTACCACCCCATCCTTCAAGGAACGGAACGTAAACAGGATCCCATGTATAGTTGAGCTTACCACCACACTGTGTATACATTGATGAGTCGTTAGGGTCTGTTAATGTAAGCTTTGTAGCGTACTGCTTAAACTCATCCCATGTCCAACCATCCTGAGGATCAGCAAGACCGGCTTCTTTAAGAGCTGTCTTGTTGTACATCAATACAACGTGGTTGTAGTCCTTTGGAACCATATAAAGTTCGCCTTCAACCTGTCCTAATGCAAGCACACCTGAGTAAACTGAAGAAGTATCAATTCCGAGTGGCTCGATATACTGGTTAAGAGACATCAAAGACTTCTGAGTAATAGCGTAGTTGTAACATTCTACTTCTGAGAATGCGAACACGTCACCGATTTCGCCTGATGCAATTCTGGCTGCAATATTACCCGGGTTGTAGTCCTTAGTAACGCTTACTTTAGGATACTTTTCCTGGAATGCAGAAATGAATGCGTCAGCAGCTTTCTGGTCTGATAATTTAGTAACAGCACAAGTGAACTTAACATTACCCTCTACTGCGACATCAGAATCGGGTGGAAGTGTAGGTCCGTTTGGATTGCTACCGCATGCGAAAAGAGCTGTACATGCCATTGCGATTACAAGAATCAAACAACATGTTTTGATTACATGCTTCATAGTTTAAAATCCTCCAATTAAAAAATAACAAATTTAAGTAATATTATATTAAGAAAAACTGTTTTTTTTGTCAAGAAAAAACACCTGCAAAAATTTAATTATAATAATTTATTT
>CAMFNB010000021.1 GCA_945965275.1 uncultured Clostridia bacterium
CCCACCCCTACACCTCCGCCTTCGTCGGCAGCGTCAGATGTGTATAAGAGACAGGTGCTCCGGTTTCAGCGGGGCGCTCAACCCTACTTGATTTCCCGATTTTTCGCGCGTGACCCCACGCCCGTTTGCAAGCGAAAAGCTGGATAGATTTCTCCTGCCCCTTCCCAGTTATAATTTTCCGCGTTTTACGGATTTCAGAAAGCGTTTCATGGAAAATTTTTCAATGTGGGAAACCTATATTTTCTGACTTTTCAATCAGTTATTTTCGAGATTATTCGGAAGTGTTTTTCCGGCCACGGCGGTTTGCCCACTTGCGTGTGGTCGGCTCGGATATGCCGATTCTTCTTTCAATAGCGGCGATCGGCACGCCTTCTTGTTTGAGTCGCTTGATCATTAAAAACTGTTCTTTGGAAATCATCTGTGTTTTACCTCCTTCTATTTCGTTTGATTCCAAAGAAGGCCTCGCACAAACATATACACCACCTCCTTTACGGGGATTATGTCATATTTTCTGTTGTTTAGGTAAAAATATGATCGGATCGTATAATTGCATTGACAGAGTCCTTGTTTTATGCAAAAATACGATTGCATCGAATATTTGCATAAGGAGGCCCTATTATGGCTTATATCAAAAGAGATATCGAGGATAAGATTATTTCTCTTTCTAAAGAGTATTCTTGTATTTTAATCACCGGTCCGCGTCAGGTCGGCAAAACCACCGTTTTGCGTCAGCTCATGGATGACAATCGTGAGTACGTGACGTTAGACGATATGGATGAACGCAGCCTTGCCAAGCGCGATCCTGCTATGTTCCTGCAGATCCACTCCACACCAATTATGATTGATGAGGTGCAGTACGCTCCTGAACTTTTCTCCTATATCAAGATGGGGATCGACAAAGGGGCTGAGCCCGGAACCTATTGGCTCACCGGTTCGCAAGCATTCAAGCTTATGGGGCTGGCACAAGAATCTCTGGCCGGTCGCGTGGCAATTCTGCACATGTCCAGTCTGTCCCAGCACGAGATTTACGGGTCAGGCGATTGCACACCATTCACCTTAGAGTTGGGTGCGCTGAAGGCACGAGAGAAAACCAATGCGCCTGCTGATATTGCTGAAATTTATGATCGTATCTGGAAGGGCTCTATGCCCGGCCTTGCCAGCGGCAAGTTTTCCGATCGAGATGTGTTCTATTCCAGCTATTTGCAAACCTATATTGACCGCGATGTAAAAGAGCAGGTTCAGCTTGCCGACCCACTTCTGTTCCGTGATTTTGTTCGCGCTGCCGCTTGTCGTGCCGGACAAATGCTGAACGTGCACGATATTGCACAGGATGTTGGTGTCTCCGATGACACTGCTAAGCGTTGGTTGCAGGTTCTTGAGAAATCTGATGTTATTTTCTTCCTGCGTCCTTATTCCAACAATTTGTTAAAACGGACCGTGAAGACTCCGAAAATGTATTTCTTTGATACCGGCTTGGTTGCCTATCTCACGCGGTATTCCTCCCCTGAGATTTTAGCCAATGGTGCAATCAACGGTGCTATTTTAGAAAACTTTGTTGTTTCTGAGCTGCTCAAATCCTACCACAACAATGCCAAGGAATGTCTCTTGTGGTACTATCGTGACAGCAACTCCAAGGAAATCGATATGGTCATCGAAAGCGACGGTATGCTCCATCCATTAGAGATTAAACGTTCCGTCAATCCCGGCAGCGAGCTGATCAGCGCCTTCAACCTATTGGATAAAGCTTCTGTCCCTCGTGGCAACGGCGCCATCCTCTGCATGCGCCCCAAGCTGTCAGCAATCAATTCCGAGAATTATATCGTTCCGATCTGGATGATCTAAACGCACAAGGGTGCCGGGCAATATGTTTGCTCAGCACTTTTTGTTTACCCTATACACCCCCTTCATAAAAGGCCATGTACGAGAAAACTATACTTTACTGAACAACTGAATATTTCTGATTCTTTTTATGGTAAAAGTCGCGTAAGAAAGAATATATGAAAGGTTACCCGAAATACGTTTCATACTGCCTCAGTTATTCAGGACACAAAAACGGCAAAAGTCTTGATTTCAAGCGGTTTTCGGGCATAGAAAAAGTCCACCGTAATTCTATCAAAATTACGGTGGACTTTTGGTGGAGATGGAGGGAGTCGAACCCACGTCCGAAACCGAATCCTCGTTCACGTCTACAAGCTTAGTTTACTTTTAAATTCCCGCCGAGGGCTTAAGTAAACGAATCCTTTCCGGCGGTAGCCTGATAGGATTCATACAGTCGCAAGGCATTGACTGTATGAGGGTCGTATTTAACCGTAATACGAAAGACCCGAGTTACTGACGCTCTTACTGCAAGGCTCGGGGAACCTTACAGGGAACGCAAGCTGCTTAGGCAGCCTGAAGTGCTACGTTGTCGTTAGCGTTTAATTTTAAATTTCTCGTTTTTTAGGAGGCCAACGAGAATCCTCCGCTTGCTGTGCACGTCTCTTCGACCCCGTCGAAACCGGTGCATCCCCATATTAAATTAATTTCTGAACTGTTCTTTCAGTCTGCGGTCAATTTCGCGCTTTGCATCTTTTTCCGCAATGGCATCACGCTTGTCATAAAGCTTTTTTCCTCGGGCAACAGCCAAACCCATTTTTGCTCTTCCGTTCATGAGATAAATCTCGAGCGGAACAAGAGAAACTCCCTTTTGCTGAACCTTTCCGATGAGCTTATTAATCTCGGATTTGTGCAGCAAAAGTTTGCGGTCACGGAGCGGATCCGCATTATATATATTACCCTCTTTGTATGGGCTTATGTGCATACCCGTAACAAAGACCTCTCCGTTTTTTATTGTCGCGTATGATTCCTTGAGATTGACACTGCCTGCTCTCACTGATTTGATTTCAGTTCCGGTGAGAACCATACCGCATTCAATAACTTCATCAATAAAGAACTCGTGATGCGCTTTTCTGTTTTCGGATATGATTTTCTTTCCGCTTTTTTCAGCCATTGTCTTTCTCCTTTCTGAAATTTCGCGAGACGTCATTATATCACTACATATTCGTGCGGTCAAATGACTGTCTGTATTATACACTCTTAATGTGACAGATTCATCTCATCGTCTCAACGGCACTTCTCTCAATTGCAAGCGCCTTCATGTATTTCTCTGTAAAATCAGCAAAACCTTTTACTTCCTCAGGTGTTGCCATAAGAGTTGTTTCCTTCGCATTGCTGAAAACCTTGTTGTCCAGGAATTCTTCGAGTGTTTCTCCGTCCTCTTTCCAAATCATGTATGCAGCAAGAAGTGCCATACCATAAGGTCCGCCTTCTCCCGCTGTTTCCATAACCGAAACAGGAGCATTAACCGCAGCAGAAAGAATTCTCTGACCCACTCCCGGAGTCTTGAAATATCCGCCGTGGCCGTAAAGTTTATCAACGGTAACTCCTTCTTTGGCAAGAATATCAAGACCGATTTTAAGAACAACAATTGCAGACATTATGTTTGAACGCATGAAGTTTGCAAGACTGAATTTGGCATCAGGCATTCTCGCAAATACCGGACGTCCCTCCTTAAGATCCGTAACAGCCTCTCCGGAGAAATAGTTAAAGCTGAGGAGACCGCCGCAGTCCGGGTCCGCTTCAAGAGCTTTGTTGAAAAGAATTTCAAACATTTTACCCTTCGAAACACCAACACCGAGGGTCTCTGCAAGTTCATGGAAGAGGCCGACCCAGGCATTTATGTCTGACGTGCAGTTATTACAATGAGCCATCGCAACGGGAAGTCCTGACGGTGTTGTAATCATATCTATCTCTTTGTGAACGCCGACTTTTTTGTCGGTTACAAGCATTGCAAAAGAAGATGTTCCGGCAGAAACATTTCCGGTTCTGACTCTGCATGAGTTTGTTGCAACCATACCTGTTCCCGCATCGCCTTCGGGAGGACAAATTGGGATGCCTGCCTTAAGATCTCCGTCAGGGTCTAAGAATAAAGCACCGGCTTCTGTTAAAGTTCCTGCAACATCACCTGCAACCAAAACCTTCGGTAAAATATCACCGAGTTTCCACGGGCATGAGTGAAGTGAATCAAATATTGCAAGACGTTCCCTGTCAAAGTCCATTGTGTCACTGTCAATCGGAAACATCCCCGAGGCCTCACCCACTCCGAAGGACCACTCTCCTGTGAGTCTGTATGTAATATATGACGAGAGAGTTGTTAAATGAGCTATATTGTTTACATGGTCCTCACCGTTTAAAATTGCCTGGTAGACATGTGCTGCTCCCCATCTCTGAGGCATGTTATATTTAAGCACCTTTGAAAGCTTTTCAGCAGCCGGACCTGTTATTGTATTTCTCCATGTTCTAAACGGTGCAAGAAGCTTTCCGTCTTTATCGAAAGCAAGATATCCGTGCATCATGCCGGATATTCCGATGGCACCGACTGTTGTAAGTGTCTCACCGAATTTTTCTTTTACAGCATTTTTCAAATCACGGTAGCAGGCATGCATACCGTTATGTATGTCATCAAGAGAATAAGTCCATATTCCGTTTTCAAGTTTGTTTTCCCACTCATGAGAACCTGAGCAAACGGGCATGTGATTTGCATCAATTAAAACAGCCTTGATTCGGGTAGAACCGAATTCAATGCCGAGTGCGGTTTTTGTAAAATCCATTGTATTTTCCTCGCTTAGGTTGATAAGTATATTTTACTTGAAAAGCTCTGACAAATTCAAGGGATTTATATTTTATATATGCCTGCAAAAAAATAACCGCCCGGCTTTTTCCGAGCGGCTGAACTTAAAACTCAAATCAGTCCTTCTTGTACATTTCCTGAGAAATCTTGTAAAGGTCATTTCCTTCAACGTCCATAACAACAACTACCGGGAAGTCCTCGATTTCCATTTTACGGATTGCTTCAGGGCCGAGATCGTCATATGCGATAACTTCTGACTTCTTGATTCTCTGTGATAAAAGAGCACCTGCTCCGCCAACTGCTGCGAAATATACTGCTTCATTTCTCACAACCGCGTCATGAACGTCCTGAGTTCTCTTACCCTTTCCGATCATTCCGCCCATTCCCATATCGAGAAGTCTTGGTGTGTAAGGGTCCATACGTCCTGCTGTTGTCGGGCCGGCTGAGCCAATCGGTCTGCCCTCTCTTGCAGGAGAAGGTCCCATATAGTAGATTACATTGCCCTTGATGTCAAAAGGAAGTTCTTCGCCTCTGTCGAGAGCTTCTGACATTCTCTTGTGAGCTGCGTCTCTTGCGGAATAGATTGTTCCTTCAAGATATACATAATCACCTGTCTTAAGTGTTCTTGCGTCCTCTTTGCTGAGAGGTACATGTACGATTCTTTTCTCCATTGTATTATCCTCTCTTTCTTAAATCACGCGAACTGCATGTCTGTTAACATGACAGCAGATATTTACCGCAACAGGAAGTCCTGCAATGTGTGTTGCGTAAGTGTTTACATTTACTGCAAGAGCAGTTGTGATGCCGCCGAGACCGCCCGGACCGATGCCTGACTTGTTAATCATCTCAAGAAGCTCGTTCTCAAGTTCTGCGATGTGAGGAAGTTCTGAGCGTACTGAAACATCTCTTGTAAGAGCTTTCTTTGCCATATATGCTGCTCTTTCAAAAGTTCCGCCAATGCCGACACCAACTACCATAGGAGGGCATGCGTTCGGTCCTGCTTCTTTTACAGCATTAACTACTGCGGCTTTAACACCTTCAATGCCGTCTGCCGGTGTGAGCATGATAATCTTGCTCTTGTTCTCTGAGCCGAAGCCCTTAGGAGAAACAGTGATTTTTACCTTGTCGCCCGGAACAATTTCAGTATGAAGAATGGCCGGAGTGTTGTCGCCGGTGTTGCCTCTTAAAAGAGGATCCTTAACAACTGACTTTCTGAGGAAGCCGTCTACATAGCCTCTGCGAACACCTTCGTTTACGGCATCCATAAGATTACCGCCTGTAAAATGCACGTCCTGTCCGATTTCAAGAAATACAACTGCCATACCGCAATCCTGACAAATCGGAATCATTTCCTTGCCTGCAATCTGAAGGTTTTCCTGAAGCTGCTCTAAAACCTGCTTTCCGAGAGGAGCCTCTTCTTCGGCTGTTGCCTTTTTAAGAGCTGCATCCATGTCGGGTGTGAGGAAATGTGTGGCTTCGATGCACATTTCTTTAATATTGTCTGTTAAAAGTTTAACGTCTACGTCTCTGACCATTTCTTTCTCCTTTATATTTTATTTAAAGAACATGATAAGAAGCTGTGATGCAAGTACCACTGCAATAAGTGCAATCGGATATGTTGAAGCATAAGCTGATGCAACATCTGATGTTCCTGACACAGAGATAAGAGTACCGAGTGCAGGAGTTGATGTCATACCGCCTGTGATTGATCCTAAGTTGTTGAGAAGAGGAAGCTTCAAAACATACTTTGCAAAAATGAAACCGATAATCATAGGCACGATTGTCATTGCAACGCCGTATACAAAGTATACAGGCTTAAAGTACTGAACAAACTTCATACCGCCGGGAACACCTGCTCCGATAAGGAATAACATAAGTCCGAATTCTCTGAATGTCTCAAGAACAGATGTCTTAACAGTAAGTGAGATACGTCCGATATGTCCGAAGTGTCCGCATACAAGAGTTGTAAGAAGAACACCGCCTGTTGTTGTAAGTGAGAATGTTGTTCCTGATAAACCGTTGGATGTAAGAGGAATCTTAATTGCTCCCACAAGTACACCTACTACAGCTGCAATAGCGAATACCCAAAGTCCTACAGAATCAATGGTAATGAGTTTTTCGTTTGTACCGTTGTTTTTTGCTGTGTTGTTGGCTGTGATAAGAGCACGTTCCTTGTCCATGTCAGCCTTCATGATTTTCGGAATAAGCTGTACGAAAAGAACTACACCGATAACACCGAAGATGTATGAAATACTGTATCCTGCCGTAACGGCATCCTGATATGCCTTTGCAACTGCTTCTCTTGATGCTGAGAATGCAGGAGTTGATGTAAGTGCGCCTGACAAAAGTCCTGTGAGCTCAGCCATGAACTCTTCTGTGTTTGCCTCTGATCCTCTTCCGATGAAGAAGCATGCAATTGCAACTGCGGCACTTGATGCGATGATTACAACACCGAGTAAAATATATGACTTAAAGTTTTTCTTCAGATTCTTAAAGAAGTTCGGTCCCGCAATAAAGCCTACTGCTGCAACGAACAATATAAGACCGAGAGTGTCCAGGGACTTGAATGCTTCTTTTACAATGTCAACGCCTTCCTTGTTTACTGTCTCATTTAAGAAGTTGCCTAAGAATGCTCCGTAAAGAAGAGCTACGATAAATACGCCTGCTGTTCCGAGGTTAATGCCTTTGATTGTAACCCTTCCGAGAAGATAACCTACTGCAACTATAGCAAAAACTGAAAATACAAGAAATGCCATTCCGGAGACACTGATTACTCCGCCAAACAACTTCATTTAAAAAACTACCTCTTTTCCGTATATAAGGGGCATACTAATGCCCCTTGAATTATAACCTGTATTAATATCTTATTTCCTTGTGTAGTCAGGAAGGAGCTTCGGTGAAAGTTCTCCGCCTGCAAGACCTGCACCTTCAAGTTCTTTCTCGAATGAGTCAACATGTGAAAGTGTAAGTTTACCTACGGTGTCAATTGTCTTTGCTTTGGCAGCTGCATTTTTACCGGCATTACGTCCGAATACGATAACGTCTAAGAGTGAGTTACCCATGAGACGGTTTCTTCCGTGGATTCCGCCGACAGCCTCACCTGCCACGAAGAGGTTCTCAACGTCTGACATGCCGTTTGCTTCAATCTTGATACCGCCGTTCTGATAGTGAAGTGTCGGATATACAAGAATCGGCTGCTTTCTCATATCAATTCCGTATTCGAGATACATACGAAGCATTGCAGGAATTCTCTTCTCGATTGTGCCTTCGCCGTGAAGTCTCTCAATCATAGGAGTGTCAAGCCATACACCGTATCCGCCGTCAGGAGTGGGAACACCCTTGCCGCGCTCTTTGCACTCACGAATGATTGTTGAAGCTGTTACGTCACGAGTCTCAAGAGGATTCATGAAAGCAACACCGTCAATGTTAACAAGAAGAGCACCGAGTGAACGAACTTTCTCCGTTACAAGTGCGCCGAAAATCTGTGAAGGATAAGCAACACCTGTAGGATGGTACTGAATAGTGTCAGCATAAAGAAGCGGAGCTCCTGCTCTGTATGCAAGAACAAGTCCGTCTGCTGTTGCGCCGTAGTGGTTAGATGTCGGGAAACCCTGATAGTGAAGTCTTCCGGCACCGCCTGTTGCAATGATAACTGTCTTTGCCCGTGCAACATAAAGCTCGCCTGTTTCCATGTTCTGAAGAACCGCACCTGCAACTGCTCCCTTATCATCTTTGATAAGTTCGATTGCTGCTGTGTAATCGATTACGGGAATCTTTCTGTTCCATACTTCGTCACGAAGTGTACGCATGATTTCAGCACCTGAGTAGTCCTTGCAGGCATGCATTCTCTTACGGGATGTTCCGCCGCCGTGTGTTGTAACCATTGTACCGTCTTCTTCTTTATCGAACATTACGCCCAGCTCGTTGAGCCACTTGATGGCAATCGGAGCATCGCATACGAGTTTTCTTAAAAGCTCAGGCTTGTTGCAGAAGTGTCCGCCGCCCATTGCATCGATGTAGTGCTGTGCAGGGCTGTCGTTTTCTTTGTCAGCAGCCTGGATACCGCCCTCTGCCATCATTGTATTGGCATCACCGATACGAAGCTTTGTTACAAGCATTACCTTGCAGCCTGCCTCGTCAGCTTCGATTGCAGCTGATGAACCGGCACCGCCTCCGCCGATGATAAGAACGTCTGTATCATAGTCAGGATTTTCAAGATCGATATCTTTTCCGAGTACTCTTGATGTTCCCTGCAGAAGGTGGCAAAGCTCTGTGGGAACTTTCTCGCCTTTGTTAGGGCCAACCTGAAGAACTTCAAATCCCTCGTCCTTGTAGTCAGGATGGAAAGCATTTAAAATTGCTTCCTTTTCCTCGGCTGTCATTTTACGAAGTTCTGCATGCATACGCTCATCACGTGTGGCTTCGACCTTCTTTATTGATTCAAGCATTTCATTTGTCAGCATTTTTTTATCTCCTTAATGGTAAAATGTTATTTCTCAATATCACGCGTGTTGTAAAGGTTCTTGAGTTCTTCGATTGGTGTCTGCATGAGTTTTTCAATCATTTCTTCATGCTCACCCTTTACGATTTCATCAACTCTCTTTGTGAGATGCTTTGACTCAGGAGCAATGTACTTGCCGTTAAGTCTTCTTGCAAGCTCACCAACCTGAGGATGTGTGATACCTGCTGGGCATCTTACTGAGCAAAGTCCGCAGGCTACGCAGTCAAATGATGCGTTTGCACATGCCTTGAAATCACCCCTCTGTGCGTATGCGATATACTGCATAACAGGAAGCTTCTGAGGACAGGCATTTGTACATGCATTACATCCGATACAGGAATAAATCTCAGGATATAAGCTCATCATTACCTGCTGGTCAGGAGATACTTCATTGATGTCGTATTCTGCCTTCTTTGTGGGGAATGAAGGAATCTGTGAAATATACATTCCTTCCTGAACCTGAGTCTGGCAGGCAAGGCCTGTCTTAAGTTCGAATTCGCCTTTGATTCTGTATACAGTTGCGCATGCTCCGCAGAAACCGTTTCTGCATCCGCAGCCTCTTACATACTTGTATCCGGCATACTCCATAGCGGTCATGATTGTGAGTGATGCGGGTACTTCGTACTTTTTACCCATAATAAAAATATTTACCATTTTTTCTTCTGACATTTTTCTTTCCTCCATTAATATTCGTTAGGAAGTTCATCTATTTCATCAAATCTGAAAACAGGACCGTCTTTGCAAACATACTTTGTACCGATGTTGCAACGTCCGCATTTTCCGATTCCGCATTTCATCTTAAGTTCGAGAGTTGTGTAAACCTGAGTTTTCTCAAATCCCATTTCAAGAAGATTTGCAAGAACAAACTTAATCATAATCGGTGGTCCGCAGATGATGGCTACTTTGTCCGGAGCAAATGCAAGTTCCTTTAAATATGTGGGAACAAAGTCAACATGTCCTTCCCAGCCCTCCTGCGGTCTGTCTATTGTAAGGTAAAGGTTAAGTCCGTCCTCGGGCTCCCATTCTTCCTTCATTTCTTTGAAATCAACAAGGTCATCCATGCTTCTTGATCCGTAGAGGATGTCGATTGTACCGTAATCCTCTCGATGAGCACGGCAGTAGTTGATTACTGAATGAAGAGGAGCAACACCGATACCGCCGGCGATGAATAAAAGGTTCTTTCCCTTGAATTCCGTATCAACCGGGAATGGTTTTCCGAGAGGTCCTCTGATTGTAATTTCGTCGCCGACTTCAAGTGCATGAAGAGCTTCTGTCAAAAGTCCGCATCTCTTAATGCTGCATTCCTTAAAATCTCCCTGTGTCGGTGAAGATGTGATTGAGAACATACCTTCTCCGATTCCGGGAATTGAAAGCATTGCACACTGGCCGGGCATATGCTCGAAAAGCTTGCCGCCGTCCTTTGCTTCAAGTCTGAAGGTTTTAACATCAGGAGTTTCGGTTCTGATTTCAGTAACTATGGCTACGTGCGGTACAAGAGCTTCACTCATTTTTTGTCACCTCCGAAAGCTTTGATTACTTTTACGATATTTGTCTGTACAGGGCACTTGTCAACGCAACGTCCGCAGCCTACGCATGAGAACATTCCGTCGTTGTTTGCCGGATAATACACAAGCTTGTGCATGAAACGCTGTCTGTATCTTTCCTTCTGTGTCGGTCTTGCAGTACCGTGAGCACACATTGTGAAGTCTTTATACATACATGAATCCCAGCATCTTGATCTCTGAATCTGATTTCCCGTGTTGTAGTCTCTGATGTCATAGCACTGACATGTCGGACATACGAATGTACATGTTCCGCAGCCTAAGCATGCTGTTGAAAGGTCCTGCCACTTCGGGTCATCAAATTTTTCGTCTGTCTTGTCTCCGCCCCAGCCCTCTGTTGTAAGGTCTGCAAGAGGAAGCTTTGCGAAGATTTGGTTTGCAAGATATTTTACGTTTTCAACTCTGTAGGTGTCGTCTTCTTCTGCCTCGGTAAAAATATCCGCATATTTTGCAAGGAATGCTTCGCCCTTCTCTGTCTTTACGGCAAAGAACATATTGTCATCAACAATCCATGTTGTAACATCTCCTGCGGGATCTGTCGGATCAATTCCGAATGTCTTACAGAAGCAGCTTTCGGAAGGCTTTGTGCAGGCAGCTGTGATTATAACTGAATTCTTTCTTCTTGCCTCATAGAAAGTGTCAACAGGTTCTGCAAGGAATACATTGTCAAGAACTCTGAAGCTCTGCTCATCGCATCCGCGAACACCGAAAACAACAATTCCGCTCTTCGGAAGTTCAACGGGATCGATAATGAATTTGTTTCCTTCTTTTCTGAAGTTTGAAATGTTCTCGTTCTGAGGGAAGAATAAATCCTTAGGTGATTTTACGGTTTTGAGAGAATCCTTTGCATAATTATCGCCTTCAGTCCACTTCTTGAAAACCGTTTCGCCCTTGAAGTTAACGGGCAGGTGAAGTTCTGTGTCTTTTGCGATTGCGGCAAATAATTCATTTAATTTTGATAAAGCGATTTTTTTCATTATTAGTTACCGCCTTTCTCATTTACGATTGATGGCTCCACGTCGTTTTCTGCGTCGAAGTTTACGAGAGGAGCTCTCTGTCCCTCTGCTTCGCCGGCCTGATAGTCTCCGTAGAACTCATTGATATCTTTAATGAACTTTCTGTTTAAGAGATGAAGCGGTATTCCCTGAGGGCATACTCTTGAACACTCACCGCAGTCAGTACATCTTCCTGCAACGTGGAATGCTCTGATGATGTGATACATCTTTTCTTCAAACTCCGTAACATTTGCCTTTGAATCAACACCTGATCTCGGGTTGTCGAATACGCACTTCATACAAGTACATGCAGGACATGCGTTTCTGCAGGCATAACATTTAATACATCTTGAAAGCTGATCATTCCAGAATGCGTATCTTTCTTCTGCTGTCATTTCTTCAAGCATGGTGACGCCGGCCATTCTGTCCATCGGACCCTTGCCCTCTCCTTCAGGAAGCGGCTCAGGATCAATTACTTCATCAGCATATTTGTGTTCTTTTCCTTTACAGCATGCACACTTTTCAAGAAGAACATCTTTCTTGTCAAATGACTTGTCGCCGTAAATTGTCTTAACTTCAAGCTTGTCACCGGCATCAATCACTTTTGTGATTCCGCTTGCACCCATGAGCTTAATCTTTTCGATGTCAGCCATTCCTCTGCATGCAACGCCGATTACATAAACAAGTGACTTGTCAATTCTGTGTTCCGTTAAAAGCTGGTTGAAGCTGTATGTATCGCAGGGCTTTAAGAAAACAAGTGTTTTACCGGGACCCGGGATATCATCAGGATTTTCGCCCTTTCTTGCTGCCATTGCCTTTGCAGTGTTTACTGCATTGATGTCATTTCTGAGTGTCTGGATAAGATACTTTGAAAGGTTTGAACCGCAGAATGAATTGTATACGAACTTTCCTTCTTCAAGGTCTTCTGCCTTTGTGAAAACCGCAGGAGTAACATCATAGCAGAAATCGCCTGTTGTCCAGCCGATAACTCTCTGAACCTCGCCTGCTTCAAGGAGTTCTTTTGCTCTTTTTACCATAAGGCCTGTTATTTCTTGCATCGTATATCTCCCAACTTAACGTTCTCGCCTAATTCAGTGATTTTCTTTGCAAAGTCATTCATAACCATTGCAAATCTCTGTCCCTCGGCGGCGGATACCCACTCAACTCTTACACGCTCTTTGTCTACTCCGAGGTAGTCAAGCATGCTGAATAAAAGAGTCATACGACGACGTGCGTAATAGTTACCTGTCGTGTAGTGGCAGTCTCCGGGATGGCAACCGCACATAATTACTCCGTCGGCGCCTTTTTCGAAAGCTTTTAAAATGAACATCGGATTCACTCTGCATGAGCAGGGAACTCTGATGATTTTTACGTCAGCAGGATATGAAAGACGGCTAGTGCCGGCAAGGTCTGCTCCTGCGTATGAGCACCAGTTGCAGCAGAATGCAACAATAAGAGGTTTGAATTCTTTTGAGTTTTCGTTTACTTGCATATTGCGTCAACCTCCGCCATGATCTGTTTATTTGAGAATCCCTTAAGGTCCATTGCTCCTGAAGGACATGCAACTGTACATGCACCGCATCCCTGGCAAAGAGCTCCGTTGACCTGAGCAATTCTTCTTACCTCACGAACGCCCTTATCCATAACTTCTTTGTCGATATATGAGATAGCGCCGTAAGGACAAACTCTTTCACAAGAAGAACATCCGTTACACATTGTCTCGTCAGTATGAGCGGTACAAGGGTTTGTAACGAGGTAATCTTTTGCAAGAAGGCCTACAACCTTAACGGCTGCGGCACCTGCCTGTGAAACTGTTTCCGGAATATCCTTCGGTCCCTGACAAACACCTGAGAGGAATACGCCTGCTGTCGGGCTTTCTACAGGACGAAGTTTCGGATGAGCTTCTGTCAGGAAGTTGTTTGTATCAATACTTGCAGTAAGCATTGATGCGATATGTTTAACACCATCTGAAGGCTCGATTGCAGCTGCAAGAACAACCATGTCGGTGTCGAGCATTACTCTTTCATTTGAAATAAGGTCAACTGCCTGAACGGTTAAGCCGCCCTTCTCGTTTTCGTAAACCTTACCTACCATACCCTTGATGTAATCAACGTTGTATTGTTCAACGGCTCTTCTGTAAAATTCATCGAAGTTTTTACCGGGAGTTCTTACGTCGATATAGAATACGTGAACGTTAACATCAGGATATTTTTCTCTGATAAGCATTGCATGCTTTGCTGTGTACATACAGCAGATCTTTGAGCAGTAGCATTTACCTCTTCCTGAGATATCTCTTGAACCTACACACTGAATGAATACGATGTCATGAGGATGCTTGCCGTCAGAAGGCTTTACCAAAACGCCCTTTGAAGGTCCTGCGGCATTCATGAGTCTCTCCAGTTCAAGTGATGTTACTACGTCAGGATGCTTTGTGTACTGATATTCATCAAACTTTGTTACGTCTGAAATCTGGTAGCCTGTTGCAACCACGATTGCGCCGTACTGTTCTTCGAAAATCTCATCCTTCTGCTCAAAGTCAATTGCGTTTGCTGAGCAGTTCTTTGCACAGATACCGCACTTGCCTGTCTTAAAGTGGAGGCAGTTTGTTGCATCGATTGTTGCAACATTCGGAATTGCCTGTGCGAAAGGAATGTAAACGGCTCCTCTTGTGTCAAGTCCGCAGTTGAATTCGTTTCTGCCCTTTCTTGAGGGACATTTTTCAGTACATACTGCACAACCGGTACACTTTGTTTCGTCTACATATCTTGCTTTTTTCCTGATCTTTACGTTGAAGTTACCTACAAATCCCTTAACTTCTTCAACCTCGCTGTATGCGTAGATTGTGATGTTAGGATGCTGTGCACATTCAACCATCTTAGGTGTTACGATACATGATGCACAGTCCAGGGTGGGGAAGGTTTTGTCAAGCTGAGCCATTTTACCGCCGATTGTAGGAGTACGTTCAACAATGTCAACTTTATATCCGGCATCTGCAATATCAATGGCTGACTGAATACCTGCGATACCGCCGCCGATGATAAGAGCACGCTTTACAACCTTGCTCTGTCCCGGCTGAAGAGGTGCATTGAGGCAAACCTTTGCTATGGCAGCTCTTGCCAAAATGATTGCCTTCTCTGTACCTTCATCTTTGTCCTTGTGAATCCATGAGCACTGCTCACGAATGTTTGCGATTTCAACCATATACTGGTTGAGTCCTGCTGCCTCTGCAGTCTTTCTGAAGGTCTGTTCGTGCATTCTCGGTGAACATGAACATACAACGATACCTGTAAGCTGATGTTCTGTGATTGCATCACGAATAAGCTTCTGACCTGCTTCGGAGCACATATACTGGTAGTTCTCTGCATGGACTACGTTAGGGTCCGTTTTTACAGCTTCAACTACTCTGTCTACATCTACTGTTGCCGCGATGTTACTTCCGCACCAACATACGAATACGCCAATTCTCTGCAAAATCAACACTCCTTACTTCTTGTATTTACGGAACGCTGCCGTGATAGCCTGCTGCGGGAGATCCGGGTCAAGTCTTTCGGGAATCCGGTCCGGTGAAAGATAATCAGCACCCTTCTGTCCTACAACACTGTCTCTGACTGCCTCAATGAGTCTTGAAGGCTCAACGCCTCTCGGACAACGCTCAACGCATGCAAAGCAAGACAGGCATTTATATATTGTTTTTGACTGTAAAAGTTTTTCGATTCTTCCGCTTGCGAGATATGAAACAAATTCATGCGGATGGAGGTCCATCTCTTCGAATGTCGGGCAAGTTGCTGAGCACTTACCGCATTTCATACAGTTTCTCGGGTTAGTACCGCTGAAAGAAACAACTTCTTCAGCTAACGCTTTTTCGTTATTCATTGTATCAGCCCTCCTGTTCCTTTACTCCGAGAGCCTCAGCAAGAAGCTCTGTAAAATATACAACCGGAATATCTCTTGTGTTCTGCTTTAAGTTATACAGGCAAAGAGGACAAGCCGTGATAATCATCTCAGCACCCTTCATCTTTGCGGAATCGATAACCTTGTTTGCAAATCTGTCTGACTGGTCTTTGTCAGTGATTGTCTGATATCCGCCGCAGCATTCGTTGCGGAAAGGATATACAACAGGCTCTGCGCCGATTGCTTTGATGAAATCTTCTATGATTGTCGGGTTCTCAGGGTCGTCAAACTGCATAACCTTTGAAGGTCTCAAAAGAAGACAGCCGTAGTAAGCTGCAATCTTTTTACCCTTGAGAGGATTGACAACTGCCTCTTTGATTTTGTCAAAACCGATTTTGTCGCGAAGCATCTCAAGATAATGGATTACTTCGGTTTCGCCGTGATACGGCTCATCAAATTTAAGATAATTGTTTGCACGAAGAATCATGTCTTCGTTCTCTTTCATGTCTTCATTTACACGCTTGATGACATGGTGACAGGCTGAACAGATTGTAACAAGGGGCTGGCCCTTCTCTTTTGCTGCATTAAGAGCTCTTACTGATGAAAGCTTTGTGGCAATTTCATCTGTTGCCTGCTGGTAAACAGCGCCGCAGCACTGCCATTCCGGAATCTCTTCAAGAGTAACTCCGAGAGCTTCTGCTGCCTTTCTTCCGTATGTGTCCAAGTCCTGTGCTTTTGCCTTAAGTGTGCAACCCGGGAAATAGCTGTAAATCATTTTAAAACTCCCTTTTTAAAAGTTTTAGTTATTCGGTTAATTATATCTTTTTTTCTATAAGTATGTCAATGAAAAAGGCACCCTGATTAAGGGTGCCTGAGACGTATTTTCTCTTAAATTTCAATCTCTGCAACAGTTAAATGAAGCTGCGGGAATGAGCTGTTGTTCTCAATCGGTCTTTCACACTCGTAGAAGCAGTACATTTTACCGTCCTTATCAGTGATAATGTCGGAATATCCTGCTCTCTGCTCTATCTGGCAGACCTTGGTCCATGTTTTGCCGTCGTCCTCGCTTGCTTTTAAGCAGAGGTTGCAGCGAACATCCTCTTCGCCGGGCTCATGTTCACAGTTTGAAAGATAAATCTTTCCGTTATATCTTGTCATACCTGCTGAACACATCGGGTCGATTAAGTTCGTATCCTGGTAAGCGGGATCAAATGTCTCGCCGCCGTCGTGGCTGACTGCAACGCCTCTGTATCCGCTGCAGTTTCGAATATTCAGCATTACATCGCCGTTTGAAAGCTCGGCACATACCGTTTCTCCGCCGGACAAAATGCACTCATCCGTGATAAGTCCGCCGGCCTTCCATGTCTTTCCGTGGTCATCTGAGTAGATGCAGCCTGTCTTTGAAGGGCTGTGTCCGTGTTCCGGATCATTTTCGTCATATGCAATCCAAATCGGCTGAATGAGTCTTCCCGTTGAAAGCTTTGTGCCGTGGCTTGGACCTGATGCGCACACTCCCCAGATTTGCTTATCCCGAAAAGCATCGAATGCGTACGTGATTTCCTCGGGCTCTGTCCATGTGTGGCCGTCGTCGTCTGATCTCATATAGTATGCCTTATGGTAGTTGATGTGATATATGAAATGAATTGTGTCTCCATCGGCAATCATATTTGCGTTGTTTACCGTATCATCATTGCTGCTGGGCACAAGAACTGAATATTCCGACCAGGTTCTCTCTCCGCCTTTGGGATCTTCACTTCTCCAGACGATGATTTCTATTTTACCCCAGTCTGTGCCGCCGCAACGTCCCTCACAGTATGCAAGAAGTGTGTTCTTGCCTGTGCAGATAATTCCGGGGATTCTGTATTCTGCATATCCTTCGTTGTATGTTGAAAGATGAGTCTTTTTCATTTTTTCTGAGCCTCCAGATAATCAACAATATCCTGAACCTTTGTGAAAGTTGCGAGACTCTCGTCCGGAATTACAATGCCGTAATCCATCTCAAGGGTCATGAGCAACTGTAAAATATCAAGTGAGTCAGCGCCGAGATCTTCTTTGATAAGAGCCTCAGGTGTTACCTTTGCTTCGTCAATACGAAGCTGCTTTGCGAGAAGTTTTTTTAATTCGTCAAACATGATTATTCCCTTCCTGTGATTGCTTCCACTCTTTCGTTCATTTTACCGGTTTCCATTTTGTATGCCTGCTCTATGCATTTTGCAACGGCAACCTCATTGCTTGAACCGTGTCCCTTTACTATTACCTTGCATGTTCCGAGAAGCACGCTTCCGCCGTAGTTTTGGTAGTTCATGAATTCTTTTTCTTTGTCGAACATCTTCTTCATGAAGAGTGCCCCTATTTTATACATTGTCTTTGAGAAAATGTCTTTTTTAAGCATCTTGAGCATTTCAAGACAAGCTCCCTCAGTTGATTTTATCAAAACATTTCCCGAAAAGCCATCACAAACAACCAAATCGAAGTTTCCTTTGAGAAGTTCTCTGGCTTCCATGTTGCCGCAGAAATTGATGTTTTCGTTTGCCTCAAGAAGCTTGTAGGCCTCCTTGTGAAGGTCGTCTCCCTTTTCGGCTTCTGCCCCTATGTTGAGAAGACCCACTCTCGGCTTTTCGACACCGTATGTACTCTTCATATATTCGCTTCCCATAATTGCAAACTGCTCAAGCATGTCTGCCTTACAGTCAACATTTGCCCCGCTGTCGCAGATACCCACGACTCCGCCGTTCATTGTCGGAAGCACAGGGCAAAACGCCGGTCTGATTACTCCTCTGAGTCTTCCGATTAAGAGAGTTGCGGCAGTGACAATGGCTCCTGTTGAACCCGTGCTTACAAGACCGGAAATGCTGTCATCCCGGCGAAGCATCATAATTCCCTTCATAAGCGAGCTCTCTTTTTTGAGTCTTATCACATCCGTGGGCTTTTCATCGCAGCCGATAACCTCAGGTGCATGAACGATTTCGATTCTTTCTTTGTCATATTCTTCGCCTGCAAGAACATCTTTTATTATTTTCTCGTCACCGGTAAAAATAACAAAAACATCGGGGATGTTTTTAAGTGCCAGCAGTCCGCCTTTAATCTGTGCCTCCGGGCTTTTGTCTCCGCCGAAGCAGTCAACAATAATCTTAATCATCTCTTGTCTCCGTTAATTTCTTAATAAATGATCTTCTGCGTTTGTGCTGGTGTTCATTGAATCTCTTCCATGAGTTTCTGATTGCGAAATTGTTTTCGAGATTCAGATTCGTCTCCGCAAATTCAAGGTTGTCATTCTTCAGCATATTGATAAGCTCTGAACAGATACAGGTGCTGACGCCTTTATTCATATATTCCTGATTTACAGCGATAAGACCAAGCTCAATCTGCTTCGGGTGATTGATTGCATGAAGGATTCTGATGATGCCGAGGGGTGTCAGATGTCCCTTGCTCTTTCTTACCGCTTCCCCCATACAAGGGAAGCAGATGCCGAGGCAGACAATCTTGTCATTTTCGTCTAAGATAACCGCAACATATTTAAGCTTAACGATAAGCTTAAAGTTATCAATCATCATTTTCTTCATTCCGTCGGTAAAAGGCACCGTGCCATAGAGGCTGTTGTATGCCTTGTCCAGAAGTTCAAAGAAACCGTCTGCATATTTTTTAAGGAAATCATTTACGTTCTTTGCAGGTCCGTAATGGAGGTTGTATCTCTTCATTACAAACTCGGACATCTTCGCAAGGTCCTCTGCGCCTTCGTCCGGGGGAGTAAGTCTGCTCTCCGTCCAGTCAACCTCTTTCTCGTAGCCGAGCTTTTCAACAAGTTTCTGATAATAAGGAGCGTTGTACTGTTCGCAGAAGGTGGAAAGATATTCAAAGCCTTCGATCAGCATTCCTTCACGCTCAAGGTCTGAGTAGCCCAGCGGTCCGCAGATTGTGTCCATGCCCTTCATCCTTGCCCAGTCCTCGATTGAAGCAAAGAGAGCACCAGCAACTTCCTGATCATCAATTGAATCGAATCTTGTGAATCTCACTCTCTTCTCGCCGATTTTCTCATTTGCCACCCTCTGTAAAATGCCCTGTATTCTTCCCACCATTTTACCGTTTTCATCATAGGCATTAAAAAATACGGAGTCGCACATGTCGTTATACACATAATCCTTTTTAAACATCTTCATTTCATCCCCGTAAAGAGGCGGCACGAAATTCGGATTGTCTTTGTATAACTTAACAGGATAGTTTACAAATTCTCTCTGAAGTTTTTTTGTTGTTGCTTCTTTTACTGTTATCATTTTTTTCCTTATCTGTGTATTGCATGGAAGCAGATGCCTGCTCCGTTAGGGCCGCAGTGGCTTCCCGCCGTGGGATTTACAACTATTTTTTCAATCCTGAGATCACTTCCGAACTTTTCAATAAGCATTGCCTTGAGTTCTTCGGCAATGTCATCTGCATCTGTGTGTCCGATATATACGGTATGTCCTTTTACATCGTCCCCTAACTCCTCAACATAAGTTACGAGTCTTTCCATTGCCTTTGCTCTGCCGCGCTCTTTGCCTATGCTGTCCATTTTGCCCTCAGCGCTCATACTGATAATCGGGCGAACACCGATTAGTGTTCCCATTGTTGCAGCGAGTCCGCTTACCCGTCCGCTGCGTTTGAAGAACTTGAGGTCATCCGCAAAGAAATACATTGCGAATTTGTCCACTTCGGTTTCTGCCCAGGCGAGAATCTCCTCGGGAGTCTTGCCTTCATCACGAAGCTTTGCGACTTCGTTTACGATTGCATAGCTGATTGTTGTAATACCCTTTGTGTCTATTTCCCAAAACCTGCGCTCCGGATATTTTGCTTTGAGCTTTTCAACAGCCTTGTCCATATTGTTGAATGTGGCTGTCATTGCTCTTGAGAAATGAACATAGAAAATATCGTCACCGTTTGCGAAATGCGGCTCAAAATATTCAATGTATTTTTCTTCGCTTAACGCACTTGTGGACGGAAGCGTGCCCTCACGGAGCATATTGTAGAAGGCGGTAGCATCAAATTCTTCAAAATCCTCGTAGGGATAAATTGTTTTTTCATCCACCGAATACGGCATGCTGATGAGTTTGAAATTCATTTCCTTTGCCTTGGCAAGTGTCACGTCTGTGTCTGAATCTGTAAAAAATACTGTCATCTCTTTTCTCCTTTATTCGAAGATTAAAATATAGTCATAGACATTCTGTCCGCCGAAAAGCGGAATTGTTTCTGTTCTCCTGTATCTTGCTGACAATTCCGTTGCGAGATTGTTTGCCTCTTCCGGAGTTGCCTCGTTTCCGTATATCAAAAGAATTATATCATGAGAACCGGCTTCGTTTTTCTCTGCAAGTGCAAGTGCTGCCTCGTTTTTATCGGTGCTGTCAAAATAAATGGTTTTATCCGTAAAACCGATAAAGTGGTCCTTTGTGATTTGAATACCGTCCTTTTCAGTATCTCTGCTTGCACGTGATACCATTCCGGTAACCACACTGCTCATGATGTCTTCAGCCTCTGCAACAATTGCATCAGTATCTCCCGATGATGTATCAAGCATTGAAATTGAAGCATATCCGTCACCGATTGACTTGCTCGGTACAACTCTTACTTCCGCGTTTTCATACATGGCAGCCGCTTCATTGGCTGTCATAATGATATTTCCGTTGTTCGGGAAAACAAGAATTGTGGCTGCATTGATTTCTTCAAATGCCTTTATAAAGTCTTCAACGGAAGGGTTCATACTCTGTCCGCCTTCGATTACCGCATCAACTCCCATTTCTTTGAATGACTCAATAACACCTGATCCTGTCGCAACGGTAACCACTCCGTATTCCTTGCGGGGTTTCTTTTTTTCAACTATGAATCTGTTTTGAATTGTTGTTTCGTTATGCTGGAGTGTCATGTTCTCAATTTTAAGGGTGAGGAACTCACCGTACTGCTGACAGTGGTTGAGAATTTCACCCGGATTCATTGTATGAACGTGCACTTTTACAATTGTTCCGTCCTTAAAGCATACGACTGATTCTCCGACTGAATTCAAATAGTCAGAGAGCGGTGTGATATCAAAGTTTGCTGCGTCTGTTTTTGAATTCAGCAACTGGAGCAGGAATTCAGTGCAGTATCCGTAAACAAGCTCGCTGTTTTCGTTGAACTTCGAAAGATCCGGACCTTTTTTACCGGCATCGTCAGATGACGCTGAAGATTCCTCTGACGGGGCATTTCCTTTAATTACATCCTGCATGCCTTCGGCAATGAAAACAAGTCCGGCGCCGCCGCTGTCCACAACACCGGCTTCTTTTAATACTGCAAGAAGCTCAGGAGTTCTGTCCAATGAATTCTTGAGTTCCGCCAGAAAGTTTTCAAAATACATTCCGACAGTTGTTTCTTCGTCATTTTTCGCAGCCTCTTCATTTGCGAAATTAACCGCATCCTTGTATACGGTAAGGATTGTACCCTCCACCGGAACTGAAACTGCTTTGTATGCCTCGTCAACGCCCTTTGACAGGGCCTGTCCGAATTCGAATACGCTTACGTCGTTCTGCTCCTCAAGGCCGTGAGCAATTCCTGCGAAAATTTTTGAAAGAATAACACCGGAATTTCCTCTTGCACCTAAAAGCATTCCTTTTGCAAGAGTTGATGAGATGTCTGAAAGACCATTTTCTGGAGACTCACTGGTCATACGAACACCGGAATCGATGGTCATATACATATTGTCACCGGTGTCTCCGTCCGGAATCGGGAAAACGTTCAGATCATTTACGACGCCTTTGTTTGTTTTTAGGTTTACGGCTCCTCCTTTTACCATTCTGGCAAAAAGCTGTCCGTCAATTCTTGTTGTGTCTGTGTATGCTGACATTTAATACTCCCCTGTTAATCAGACATTCTGTGATGCCTTTTTCTTGTATTTATCCTGCACCGTATCCACAAGTCGGCCGATTGAAGCGCAGAGCTTTTCTTTCATGGTTGCTTTCTTGAAATACAGTTCTTTGAGTGTATATGAAATACCGCCGATGGCAAACATTATCATTACTTCGTCAGCGTCATCTCCTAAAAGTTCTTTGTAGTAGTCGGAAAATCTCTTCTCCAGCTTACGGTACATTCTTTCGTTTGAACCGTCAAAAATCGGTTTGAGTGCTTCCTGATTCTTTTCGGCGGCCCATGCCACTGACTTGATAAATTTTTCAGGGTTCTCAAACAGACAGTCCTTTTCGGTCACATCGTTTATAAAGTTATTGATGGCCTCATCCTCTAACTGATTGTTGAGGTCATAAACATCTTTATAGTGCTTATAGAATGTTGTTTTGTTGATAAGAGCAATATTGCAGATATCTTTTACTTTGATATTCTCTAAAATACTGCTTTTTCTCAGATTGAGATAAGCCTCTTTGATGCCTTTCCTGGTTTTTACAATTCGTAAATCCATAAGCTCCTCCTAATTAAACAACTTTAGTTGCTTAAACTGTATTATATAGATTATCCTGTTGCAGGTCAACAATAAAAGCCTGCCGGAAAATCCGACAGGCTGACATCTGATTCGCTTATTTCTTTTTGAAAATGAACAGCTTACTCAGCACATAGTTTATTATTATCACTATGACGTTGGATATAATCTTCCATACCTGGAATCCAAGGATTGCATAATCCCATCCGAGATATTCCACCGTAAGCCAAACAATTCCCAGGTCGATGAAATATGATGCAAGTCTTGCGAGAAAGAAGGCTCCCATCTCCGGTAAAAACACCTTCGGTGCAAATGATTTGCTTTCAAAGACAAAAAGCTTGTTTGTTATGAAGGCAAACGCAACCGAGAGAATCCATCCTATTGTTGTCGGTACAATAACTTCTTTCATAACATTGAAAAGAAGCTGATATACAACAATGTTTACGACTGTTGTAAGTACACCGAAAACTATATACAGAATTATTTCTTTATATTTTTTTAAAAGCTCACCAATCATATTACTTCATAAACTTGAGTTCTCTGATTACAACAGGCTCAATTGACTTGCCCATGCAAATCTGAATGAACTGAATCACGCAGAGAACTTCAAGGAATACAAGAGCGACAAGGCCTGCAATAAGACCGACGACAGTCCACCATGCAAACGCAATTACAAGTCCGGAAAGAATTGTTGCGATTTCAAGCTTAATTGCCTGTCTGATGTGGAACTGTACAAATTTTGATTCCTTTGCCACAAGTGCTGCCACGATGATTCCGAGGATACCGAAAAGATACACAAGCATTGCCATAATCTTGTTGTCTGAAACATCCTGTTTGTCCATTTCTGCAGTATGATCGTAGTTCTTCTTTTCCTTTGGCTGAACAGGTGCAGGCTGCGGTGTAGGTGCAGGAGCCGGTGCAGGTGCAGGCTGCGGTGCAGGTGCAGGAGTCGGTGCAGGTGCAGGAGTCAGTGTCGGTGCCGGTGCTTTTACAGGTTCTGCCTGTGCTTCCGGTTGTTTTGCTCCGCACTGTGTGCAGAATACTGTTGCATCATCGAGCTGAGCTCCGCATTCAATACAAAATTTCATAATTTATCTCCTTTGATTTTTGTTGTTTTTTCTATAATACCACAAAATTGACTCATGTTAAAATTTTGTATATATTAACGGCATGGTTAAGCTTTATTATGCAAAAACTGATTCACTTTGCGACCCGACTCTTTTTTCTGAGCTTTATTTGCTTATGACGGAAGAACGTCGCGAAAAAATCGACCGTCTCAAAAAAGATGACGATAAAAGGTTGTCACTCGCTGCCGGCGTGCTGAATTCATTTGCCCTTTTGCTTAACCCCGATTGTAAGACCAATCTTTCTCACTCCGGCAACATTGCCCTCTGCGCAGCCGGAGATTCCGACGTAGGCTGCGATGTTGAAAAAATAAAAGAAGCGAATCTGAAAATCGCCGAAAGATTTTTCGCACCTTCAGAATATGAAGCACTCTGTAAAAATTCCGAACCGAACAGATTTTTTTACAGGCTTTGGACTGCAAAAGAAGCTTTTATGAAATGCACAAGGCGGGGCTTCTCTCTTCCCATGAGCGAATTTGAAATTGATTTGGCAGACGGATATGCCCTCACACAAAAAGTAAACGACAAAAAATATTTTTTCAGAGAATACAATGATATTCCGGGCTACGCAGTTACCTGCTGCAGCCTCTCGGATGATTTCTGTGATATTGAAGAAATTGATTTGGAAGCTCTTCTCAGATAAAGAAACCTGCAATAAAAGCTGCTGCTGCCGATGCTGATGCAACTCCGATAAGCGGTACCTTCAGGAAAGCAGTGATTACCGCTACCGCAAATCCGATGATTGCGGTATAAATATTTCCCGTCGCATAAAGAATTCCCGGAATTGTCATGGCTGACAAAATAGCATAAGGAATATAGTAAAGGAGACTTCTTAAATACACTGACTTAATCTTTTTTGAGAACAGCGTAAACGGAAGCATTCTGATCAGGTATGTGACTCCGGCCATAACAATCATGTAAAGTATTATTTTCATTCCTCGGTGTCCTCCTTAATCGGGAAGAACAATGCAGTGATTGCAGATGCAACCACTCCGCTGATGACGATTGAGAATCCCGCAGATATGAAAGTGAATACATAATGAAGCAAAACCGATACGCCTGCCGCTATTGCAACAGCAAGAATAACCGGTTTTGTTTTTTTCATTTCCGGCACAACAATGGCAACAAACATTCCGTAAATCATTATTCCCATTGCCGCAGAAAGCTTCTCCGGTAAAATGTTACCTGCAACGGCACCGAGGAGGGTTCCCATTGTCCAGCCGACAATCGGAAGAAGTATAAGGCCGTACATGTATGATGGTGTTATCTCGAAATCTCTTGATGATGCAACACCGA
>CAMFNB010000022.1 GCA_945965275.1 uncultured Clostridia bacterium
TACAGGAGCTGCCTTCTTTACAGGAGCTGCCTTCTTTACAGGAGCTGCCTTCTTTACAGGAGCTGCCTTCTTTGCAGGTGCTTCCTTCTTTGCAGGAGTTGCTTTCTTTGCAGGTGTTGCTTTCTTTGCAGGTGTTGCCTTCTTTGCAGGAGTTGCCTTCTTTGCAGGAGTTGCCTTCTTTGCAGGAGTTGCCTTCTTTGCGGGTGCTGCCTTCTTTGCAGGTGTTGCTTTCTTTGCAGGAGCATCCTTCTTTGCAGGTGTTGCTTTCTTTGCAGGAGCATCCTTCTTTGCAGGTGCTGCTTTCTTTGCAGGTGTTGTTTTCTTTGTTGCCATATATCTTTCCTCTTTTCTGAATGGTTTTACTGTATAAATTGATTTACAATTCAATATACACCGCGGACACGCAAAAACCCTTGTTAATATAAAAAATTTTTTTACATTATATTCTCGTGCTGTTCCGTTTTAGTCTCAACAACTTAAACTGCATAAAAAAAGAAAAGGCCCAGAAATTCTGAACCTTAATCTTTATAAATAAAAGTTTGCTCTTACTTCTTAGCTGCTTTTTTAGCAGGAGCTTTTTTAGCCGGTGCTTTTTTAGCTGGAGCTTTTTTTGCAGGAGCTTTTTTAGCTGGAGCCTTTTTAGCTGGTGCTTCCTTCTTTGCAGGTGCCTTTTTAGCCGGAGCCTTTTTAGCTGGTGCTTCCTTCTTTGCAGGTGCCTTTTTAGCCGGAGCTTTTTTAGCCGGAGCTTCCTTCTTTGCAGGTGCCTTTTTAGCCGGAGCTTTTTTAGCCGGAGCTTCCTTCTTTGCAGGAGCCTTTTTAGCCGGAGCTTCCTTCTTTGCAGGTGCCTTTTTAGCCGGAGCCTTTTTAGCTGGTGCTTCCTTCTTTGCAGGTGCCTTTTTAGCTGGTGCTTCCTTCTTTGCAGGTGCCTTTTTAGCAGGAGCCTTCTTTGCAGGAGCTTCTTTCTTAGCCGGAGCTTTTTTTGTTGCTGCCATAATTGTTTCCTCTTTCCAAGATGATTTGTTTCAGTTCTAACTGCAATTTATCTTTCTCTTCCTCGCTGATATTGTCTTGTGCGAGTAAAGCATAGATCTGTTTCATTCTGGTCTCTCCAATCAACTTGTTAAGGTTTGTGACAACCTCCTCTGCTGCAAGTTGTGGGGCCTCAGGAGAAATCCAATTATCAAGTAGTCCTGCCAGCACAGCTGCCTCATTTGCATCTGTCGAATCTGCCAAAAGTAATTCCTTACTTACCTCTGCGCTTTTGTCAACCCTGTCACATAATGTGTTGAATAATTTTTGATTTTCTTCAAACCTGTAAAAATTATTTTCGAGTTTTTTACGCAAACTGAGAAGACAATTTTTGTCCTCTGCACATAAAAGAATCAACATCTTTTCCAATCTGTCGATTTTTATATCTTCCTTGCTTTTGCCATTATTTGTATTATAGTTTTCACTGTCATTTTTTGCAACATGCTTAAGGAAAATATTTTCGGTTTTAACTTTTCCTCCTGATGCTACATTTTCAACTTGTTCTTTGAGTGATTCTTTTGCAATGCCGTATTTGTCTGCTGTCCATGCTGTGTACATTTCGCGCTCTGCGGCACTTGAAATTTTTGCAAGAACGTTTGTTACTGCATCCAGAAACTTTGCACGTGTTCCGTTATCATTTCCCGGAAACTGTTTTTTTGTGTGCATGATTTTATATTCGATGAGTGTCGGTGCATTGTCTGCGATTTTAACAAAATCTTCAGGCTTGTTTTTCTTTAAAAATTCATCAGGATCTTTTCCGTCCGGAACCGACATTACGCGCACGTTAAAGCCTTCGTTTGCAAGAATGTCCATTCCACGCAGCGTTGCTGACTCTCCCGCAGCATCTGCGTCAAAGCACGTTACAACATCACTGAAATATTTTTTAAGAAGTCTTGTCTGATCAACGGTAAGTGCAGTTCCCTGGGATGCAACCGCATAAGTGATTCCGCGTTGATGGAGTGCGATGCAGTCCATATATCCTTCAACCACAATTACTCGTTTGCTTCCGCTCTGTCTTGCATAATTAAGACCGTAAAGATGTTTTCCCTTTGTATATAAATCAGTCGCGCCGGTGTTTACGTATTTCGGTTTGGAGTTATCAAGAACTCTGCCGCCGAAGGCAACAACATTTCCGAGTACGTCGAAAATCGGGAACATCATTTTATGTCTGAATTTATCGCAGTAGTTTCCCTTCTTTGTTTTTACAACAAGGTCTGCCGCAAACATATCTTCATCGCTGTAACCCTTTGCTCTGAGATGCTTTGTCAGTTCATCCCATGCATCAGGGGCAAAACCAAGCCCGAATTTTTTTACCATCTCCGGTGAAACTCCGCGCTTGTTGAAATATTCAAAACCCTCACGTGATCTGTTCAGTGTATCAAAGAAAAATCTTCCTGCGATTTTGTTCATCTCCGCAATCTTTTTTCTGCTTGCGGCTTTAGCTTCAGCCTGCTTGTCCTGTGTATCCTGAACTGTCACACCGACACGCTCTGCAAGGAATTTGATTGCATCAATATAGTTTAGACTTTCCGCAGCCATTATGAAATGAACAACATTACCGCCTTTGCCGCAGCCGAAACATTTGAAAATCTGTCTGTCCTCATGTACGGAGAAAGACGGGGTCTTCTCTTTGTGAAAAGGACACAGACCCTTAAAGCTGTTGCCCTTACGCTCCAGCTTTATGTATTCTCCGATAACCGAGACAATATCATTTTTTTCAATTATTTCGTCAATCTGACTTTGCGGTATCATTTCTTATTTTCCCGAAAATACTTTCTTTACTGATAAATAGTCAACACTCAGAATTCTTCCGTCGCAGTTGTAGTCGGCTGCTGCAAATTCAGCGTTGTTCAGTGTTGTCTTCGCTGAGAATGTCTGACGTATTTTAAGATAATCAACTGATGTGATCTTTCCGTCCTCATTAACGTCACCCGGCTTAATTGCGTGGAATACAAAAGCAAATCTTCCGCCCGGAGCAACATCACCGTAACGGTAAAAATCAAGAATGTCTCCGCTGTCTTCTGTAGCATCATCTGCAATTGTATTGTCTGCCCACTTGTAATTGAACACAGGCACCTTTGTTCCTGCAAGTCCCAAAGCCGCACGCGGAACTGCAATTTCAAGCATATTATCTTTTACGGAAAAATCAGCTCTTGCCACCTCTGTAAAATTCCATCCGCCTGTTGAAGCTTCCACGATTGCTTTGTCGCCTTCGGGTGAAATTCTGTTCACAACAAATTCAAAGCCTTCCCAGTTTCCGTTAAGATCAGAGGAATCAGTATCGAGGAAAAGTCTCATCCATGCATTATCTGTCGAAGGAGTTAATGCATCCTTTGTTTCAACCATGAAATAGATGTATTCATCATCGTAAGCAACCTTTGTGTTTACGATATCGTTTCTCATTGTGTCGGACGTATATTGGATGTTTCCGTATCCGAGATTGTCTCTTGCTCTTGTGTTGCCTGTATAATGGCTCATCTCTGTGTCGATGTCAGCCCATTGTGCTGCTCCGGCACCGATGCTGAGAGTTGAGTTCGCATTTGTTTTTACAGTTGCAAAAACAGGCTTGCTTGTTCCTTTGTACTTTCTTACGTTGTTTACGAGCTGGTAGTAGAAGTTGTCTTTGAGAATTCCCTTTGTGGGTTCGATGTCTCTTGAAAATTCATCCGTGAATTCATCAGGGAAAGCATTCGGGCTGTTCTGCCATGTTTCATATCTTCCCATTGTCCATTCATTCCAGCCTGTTACGAAAACAAGGCTCGGATCATTTTCGATTGCATAGTCCCACTGCTGCTGGAAGTTTGTTCCGTAAAGATATGCATCCTTTGTGTTTCCGTGAACTGTTTTTTCTTCGCCTTTAGTCCAATATGTGTATGAATAATTTCCCTTTGTGTATCCTCTTCCGAATACTCCGCCGCGGTAGTCATTCATGGCCACAAGTCCGTATCTGCTGTAGTTCTGTGCAACTGACACTGCGATTTCTTCAACAGTTGTTATTGTTTGTGATACACCGTTAACCGTAACTTTTCTTATGCCGGTTCCGTTCTTTGCCTGCGGATAAACAGAACACCATGACCATTTCTGAACGGCCTTTACTGTGTCAACTGTCTGGTATGCCGGCTCGTTTGCACGGAACTCAAAGAATTTATATATTTCAAGCTGTGCGTCGTCCGTAAGATCAAGACATGACTTCCATGCCATTACAAAAGGCTTCTTGTTCCAGTAAAACCATAAATCCTGATATTTGCCCGGCTTGTAAATGTCTTCATATATTTTGGTAAGCTTGGTTACGGTCTCGTCTCTTACGGTTCCCGTATCACCGAAGCCGAGCATAAAAGCAACCTTTGGTACGTTTATTCCTTCTTCCTTGGCCTGTTCGAATACTTCAAAGATTGCGGTATATGACTCCTTGAAAAGCGCGGTGTTATTTGTACAGTCAAACACGATAACATCAACGCCCGCATCAGCAAGCATCTCAGCATGCTTTCTCAAAACGTATTTGTCATTTGTTTTGTAAAAACCGAATACCGGTTCATCCCAGAAGTATTTCTTGGCTCCGTCCCATGCTTCATGTGTGAAATTGTTGATTGCATTAGGGAACTGCGAAATTACCTGTGTAACGTTCGTTGGAATATATGTTCCCTTTCCTGCCTGGCTGTAATGCCATGACCAATAGAACATTGCCACGGTTTTTCCTTCTCTTACGTCTCCTGTTTCGTCATTGTCAACAAGTGTTCTTCCGAGACCGTCAACGGCTGCCCATGTATCGGGTCTTACCTCTGCGGCACTGCAGAATATTCCGAGACAAAGTGTGAAAAGAAGTACAAAAATACCTGTGATTACTGCACGTTTCATTGATTGTATTCTCCAAATTCAAGTCATAAATATACAATCTAATTATACAAATAAAGGCTTTGCCGTGTCAACGAAATGAACCTTTGCTTTGTCAGAGAGCCGGTTTTGTAATATAATATAAGAGTTATGAGACTTACAAAACAAAAACCAAAAGTATATATTTTTACAGGTCATTACGGCAGCGGTAAAACGGAAGCCGCCGTAAATTTTGCCATTCATCTTAAGGAGCTTTCTCCTGAAAGAAATGTTGCAATCGTTGACATGGATATCGTAAATCCGTTCTTCAGAACAGCTGACGCTGCGAAGCCGCTTATTGATCGCGGCATTCGTGTGGAGCTTCCGCTCTATGCGCAGACAAACGTTGACGTTCCCGCTCTCACGCCTCAGATGGAATATCTCATTCGTGAAAAAGACTGGGATGTGGTTCTCGACATCGGCGGAGATGATGTTGGTGCGAAGGCCGTAGGCAGATACATGGATGAGATTGTAAAAAGAGACTATGAGCTCTATTTGGTTCTCAACAAAAACAGGCCGTTTACAAAAGACATGGAAGGTGCTCTCAAGATTTACGGCGAGATTGCCGACTCTTGCGGAATTCCTTTTACAGGCATAGTGAACAACACGCATCTCCTTCAGTTTTCTTCGGAAGAGGATGTTAAAAAAGGCGAAGCATTTATGCACGAATTCTCAAAGGCCACCGGTATCCCTTCGGCATTTAACTGTGTAATGGAAAGTGTAATTGAAAAAGCCTCCCCGGACTTCGAGGAGACTTTAAGTGAACCGCTTTTCGTTATGGGCGAATATATTAAACTTCTTTGGGATCGTTCTTCTCTTTGTTAGATCCGAACTTTCTGAACACAAATAATTTCTGTCCGAAGTAACTCACCAGCCAGAGCGGTGCGTCTACTATGAGTTTGCACAGCCATTTCGGCACTCCCAGCTGTATGTGGAAGAGATTGCTTCCGAGAGATCCGAGAACGGCAACGAGTGCTGCCCAAAGAGCATATTTTACAAACATAAGAGGTGAACTCTTTTTGAATATAAGTCTTGCGTTCAGGAAATAGTTTACAGTCGCACTTATCACTCTTGCGGATGCATAAGCTATCGCAACCTGATACTTCCAGTCTGCCGGATAAATATTCAGGAAAACAAAGGTGTATAAGATATAGTCAAGAGCAAAGCAAGTCATTGACGTGGATGCGAACTTGAGAATATTCAATAATCTTTTTACCACGAACTTGTTTATCTGATTTGTAACACGAAGTGAATCTCTTATCGGATGGTAGTGAGATGTCGCATTGTCTTCTATGTATATTGTCTCAATCGGGATTTCGATTATTTCATAGCCCCAGCTTTTCAGATACAGAAGCACATTCATTTCATACTCGTACCTGTCACCCTTTGCTTCAAGTACAGAAGGAACCGCGCTTATCGGGAATCCTCTTAATCCGGTCTGTGTGTCGCGCATTTTTATTCCGGTTGCAATTCTGAAATATCCTCTGCTGAAGCTGTTTCCTATAACACTTCTCAGCGGGATTTTTATTCCTTCCCGGAACCTGCCCCCTGTTACGACTTTTCCCGGATTTTCTTTCATGGTCTCAACAACCCTGTTAAGATCCCTGATTGTATGCTGACCGTCGCAGTCGGCCGTAACAACGCCCTCTGCTTCGGGATAATTTTCAAGAATGTATTTAAGTCCGTAACGAAGAGCATAGCCCTTGCCGTGGTTCTCTTCATATCCGATTACATCCACGCCCAGTGCCTTTGCTTCGTCAAAGAAAGGACGGCAGTCCTCTCCGCTGCCATCGTCAACCGATACAACGGTATATCCTGCCGCCATTAATTCCTTTAAAAATGCTGTGTACTTTTCATCCGGCATATATGCCGGGATAAGCAATACGTACATATTATTTAGCGTACTCCACGGTTCTTGTTTCTCTCATGATAGTTACCTTAATCTGTCCCGGATATTCCATCTCGTTCTCGATTCTGTTGGCAATTTCTCTTGCCATGATAACCATATTGTCATCAGAAACAACTTCCGGTTTTACCATAATTCTGATTTCTCTTCCGGCCTGAACTGCGTATGTGCTTTCAACACCGTTGAATGAGTTTGAAATCTCTTCAAGCTTCTCAAGTCTCTTGATGTATGACTCAAGTGACTCTGATCTTGCACCCGGACGGGCTGCTGAAATCGCATCTGCTGCCTGTACAAGTACTGCAATTTCCGTGCGTGCCTCTTCGTCACCATGGTGAGCCATGATTGCATTTATGATTTCAGGAGATTCGTTGTACTTCTTTGCGATATCCGCACCGATTGTAATATGTGATCCTTCCATCTCAAAGTCGATTGCTTTACCGATATCATGCACAAGACCTGCACGCTTTGCCTGCTCAACATCGAGTCCGAGTTCTGCTGCCATAATACCGCAGAGTCTTGCAACTTCAATTGAGTGAACAAGAACGCTCTGTCCGTAGCTTGTTCTGTATTTCATACGACCGAGTAATCTTACAATCTCCGGGTGGAGACCGAATACGCCGACCTCATATGTTGCGTTTTCTCCTGCCTGCTTAATGGTTGTCTCAACTTCCTTTTTAGCCTTCTCAACCATCTCCTCAATTCTTGCAGGATGGATTCTTCCGTCAATAATGAGTTTTTCAAGAGCGATTCTTGCGATTTCTCTTCTGATAGGATCAAATCCCGAAATGATAACGGCCTCAGGTGTGTCATCGATGATAAGGTCGATTCCCGTGAGTGTTTCGAGAGCTCTGATGTTACGTCCTTCACGACCGATGATACGACCCTTCATGTCGTCATTCGGAAGTGATACAACAGATACTGTTGTGTCCGAAACATAGCTTGCTGCGCTCTTCTGAATTGCTGTTGCAAGGATTTCTTTTGCTTTTCTGTCTGATTCCTGCTTGATTCTCTCTTCGTTTTCACGAATCTTTGTGGCTGCTTCATGAGTAATCTCTGTCTGAAGTGCCTGGAGCAGGTAGGTTTTTGCTTCTTCTCTTGTGAAACCTGAAATTCTTTCAGATTCAGCAACCTGCTTTTCGTGCTCGGCTTTGGCTTTTTCTTCCAATGCTTTTGCATTTTCGAGCTTCTGATTTAAAACTGCATCCTTTTCTTCCAAAGCTGCCTGTTTTCTGTCGATGCTCTCTTCCTTTTGAATGAGACGGTTTTCGCTTCGCTGCATCTCATTACGTCTGTCCTTGATTTCTTTTTCAAGCTCTAATTTGCACTTATGAACTTCTTCTTTTGCTGCAAGAAGGTATTCACGCTTCTTTGCCTCGCCCTGTTTTTCGGCCTCGGCCATCATGCGCTTACCCTCTTCTTCGGCACTGCCGAAGATTGCTTCTGCTTCTGTTTTACGTCTTTCATAACCGCGATTTTCAGCTTTTTTGCTGAGAACGATTATGAGAATAACTGCAATAATTATTACCAGTACAAGAATACCAAGGAAGATGAAATGTAAATAGTCCATTACATATACCTCCCGGTGTTAAAATTTTCTGCGTACATAAAGTCTTTTAACGGGTATAAATACCCAAATCATATTATACAAATTTTGTGTTTTACTGTCAATAAATACACAAAAAGCAGTATATCTTAATCCTGAACGGCACGAAGAGTGTTCTTTAAGAGCATCGTGATCGTCATCGGGCCTACGCCGCCGGGCACCGGTGTGATGGCACCGCAAACAGGCTCAACAGATGCAAAATCCACATCTCCGCAAAGTTTTCCGTTTTCGTCTCTGTCCATTCCCACGTCAATAACAACAGCACCCTCTTTAACGTAGTCTGCTGTTATGAACTTGGCTTTTCCGATGGCCACAACCAAAATATCTGCTGTTTTGCATACGGCTTTAAGATCCTGAGTTCTTGAATGTGCAATTGTAACCGTTCCGTTTGCTCCCATAAGAAGCATTGCCATGGGCTTTCCGACGATATTGCTTCTGCCTACGACTACACAGGTTTTACCGGCAACCTCAACTCCGCTTTCGCGAATGAGCTCCATGATGCCTGCCGGTGTACACGGTAAAAATCTCGGGCTGCCTGTAAAAAGCTTGCCTGCCGAATAAGGGTGGAAGCAGTCCACATCCTTCTCCGGAGAGATTCTTTCGATTACCTTCTGCTCGCTGATCTGCTTCGGAAGAGGGAGCTGCACAAGAATACCGTTTACTTCATCGTCTGCATTGAGTTTGTCCACAAGGCTGAGCAATTCTTCCTCGGTTGTCTCCTCAGGAAGCAAATATTCCAGAGATTTGATGCCTACCTCGGCACAGCCCTTCTTTTTGTTGTTTACATAAACCTTTGAGGCCGGGTTCTCGCCTACAAGAACTACGGCTAAACAAGGATTTTTACCCTGAGCCTTAAGCTTTTCCACATCTGCGGCTATTTCTCTGCGAACCCTCGCTGCCACAGCTTTTCCGTCTAAAATTTTAGCCATTTCGTTTCATTTTGACACCAATGTCAGCCTTTGCGATGGTTAATCTCATATTCTTCTCTGGTTATAAGAACATTACGAGGGTTACTGCCTTCCTTCTGGCTGATGATGCCCCTTTCTTCCATCTGGTCTATTAGTCTTGCGGCTCTGTTATAGCCGACTGCAAATTTTCTCTGTAAAAGCGATGCGGATATCTGTTTGAGTCCCAATGTGAGGTCAATCGCCTTTGCAAGCATCTCATCCTCTCCGGGCTCTGCCCCTCCGCTCTTCTGTTCAGGCTGTCCGCCGGATTCACAGATTTTCTCGAAGGATTCCTGTGTTTTTTCATCCATAACGGCTTCGCCGTTGTTGTTTTTGATATAGTCTATGATTGTTGCAACCTCTTCGTCTGATACGAATGCGCCCTGAAGTCTCTCGCCGTGTATGCTGTCGCCCGGCTTGTAAATCATATCGCCTCGGCCGAGAAGCTTTTCGGCACCTGCAGTATCAATGATTGTTCTCGAGTCAACCTGTGATGCTGTTTTGAGGGCAATTCTCGAAGGCACGTTTGCCTTGATAAGACCTGTTACTACGTCAACTGAAGGTCTCTGTGTTGCAACGATCAGGTGCATGCCGGCAGCTCTTGCCATCTGAGCAAGTCTGATAATTGATTCCTCAACTGCGTTATGTGCAACCGTCATAAGGTCGGCAAGCTCGTCGATAATAATTACTATGAACGGAAGCTTTTCGAGTCCGTTCTGTTCTGCATATGCGTTGTAACCCTTAACGTCTCTTACGCCGACACCTGAGAAGAGTGCATATCTTTCATTCATCTGCTGCACTGCCCATGCAAGTGCGCCCGCTGCTTTACGGGCATCCTTTACTACGGGAGTCATAAGATGCGGCATATTCTCATAAGGAGCAAACTCTACCATCTTCGGGTCAATGAGAATGAGCTTAACCTCATCCGGAGTCGTATTGTAGAGAAGACTCAGAATGATGCAGTTGATACAAATACTTTTACCGGAGCCTGTTGTACCTGCAACAAGTAAGTGCGGCATCTTGGCAAGGTCTGCGATAATTGTATCGCCGGAAATGCTTTTACCAACACAGAAAGCAAGCTTTGACTTGTGATTTCTGAATTCGTTGGAGTTGATGAGGTCACGAAGATATACCATATCTACTTCCGTATTGGGAATCTCAATACCGATGGCTGCTTTTCCCGGAATCGGGGCCTCAATTTTGATGCTTGTTGCTGCAAGGTTAAGTGCAATATCGTCTGTGAGGCTCTTGATTTTACTTACCTTTACACCTGCTTTGGGCCTGAGCTCGTATCTTGTTACGGCCGGTCCCTTTGAGATGTTGATTACCTTTGCGGCGATGTCAAAGCTTTCGAGAACGCCTTCAAGCTTTCTCGCTTTCTCATTAAGAGTTGTCTTTTGTCCTGCTGCATTTGTCGGTTTGTTGCTTCCTTTTGCAAGAAGGTTAATTGACGGTTTTTTGTATGCCTTTGGCTTTGTTGTCACAAGCTTTGTCGGAAGGTCTGACATATCAGCATCCTTCGCGGTGATTTTTTTCTGTACGGGTTCGATTTCAATTTCTCTGTCCCGGAGGCCGGGAATGAAGTCCTCTTCCTCTTCGCCGGCGTCGTATTCTTCGTCTTCGATTACGGCTCCCGAACCGGCAAAATTTATACCCGGAAGCTCGTTGACATATTTAAGTTCTTCGTCGTCACCGGGAACCTGGTCTGTGTATTCATTGTCAGTGTCATCTATTCCGCTGATCGGAACTGCGTTGTCCGTATCCGTTCCCGGAATGATTATGTCATCTTCTTCATTTATTGCGGCAACAGATGCTGCAAAAGCGGCTTCGGCATCCTTCTTTTCTTCTTTTTTACGGCCCCAAAGCTTTTTCTTCGGAGTGGTGTTTGCAGGATCGGCAAGGCTCTTGTCCTTTGTGTTGACAAGGCCGTGGGCTCTCGCCTCCTCTTCTGCCTCTTCCTGAGTTCTGATTTTTTCTTTGATTCTGTCTATGCCGTCCTTTGCCTTCGCTCCGGCATCAGCAACCTTCTGTCCCGCTTTTCTGAGAGAAAGAGAGAACAGAACCATTGCAAGAATGAGTCCGATTGGGAAAAGAACAACGAATGCTCCGACTTTTGTCATGTACTTCTGAAGCACATATGATAAGCTGCCGCCTAAGAAGCCGCCTGTAACGGTTTCCTTCCAGCCGCTCCACATACCGCTTACGGATGTGAAATATTTGTTGTCAGGCACGTATTTGAAAGTGAATGTGTGTACAATTGCACCGATTATTATGCAGAAAAGCACAAAGAGTATGGCCTCACGAACGGTGGGTTTGCCCTTGTTTCCGCGTATGAGATTCCATGAGATATAGATAAAGAAAATAAGAAGAATATATGCAACAGGCTGACCCACAAGGCCGAATACAACGGCGTTCACGATATCGCCCACAATACCGAACTGGCCGATAAAACATACAAAAAGAGCCACTGTTACCGCAAAAAGGATAACTGCGTTGACTTCACTTCTTATATTGCTGTCTTTCTTATTTGAGGATGCGCCTGCAGATTTGCTGCGACCCTTATTTGAATTTTTGTTTTTTGTATTTGCCACGGTTAAAAAACCATCCTTTGTCATTAGTAAAATCTTCTATAATTATATAGTAAAAAGGTTGGGTAGTCAAATATATCAACAATATATTGGGGATATGAGACATATGTGTCGCAAAGCATCGTGCTGACATCTGAAAATGTCCACTTTGTGCCCTTATTTTTTGATTTCGTGAAAGCCACTATTTATGCGGATTTCAGCCCTTTTTTACAGTAAAAACCCTTTATTCATGCGGTGCCACAAATTGCTTTGATTTTGCGTTTTAGTGGACAAAATCTCAAAGTCAGGTCGCAATTGGCCTGATAAATCAAAAAATCCGCGGCCTTTCAGCCGCGGATTCGAATATCATATATTTTACTCAACCGAATCAATGGTTGAAATACCCAGTGTAAGCTCTTCGAGTACATCAAGAAGCATTCTTACCGTATCAAGCGACGTCAGCATCGTTACATTGTTCTGGGCTGCCGCCTGTCTGATTGCAACACCGTCACCGAAATGGTTTCCCGAAAGAATCGCTCTCGTGTTGATGACATAGCTTACATATCCTGCCCTTATCGCATCAACAACCTCTGTGCTGTTTTCACTCGGTTTATGAAGAATTCTCGTCTTTATGCCGTGATCTCTGAGCACTTCGCCCGTAAGAGTTGTTGCTTCAATATTGAAGCCCATGTTATAGAAACGACGAACAAGAGGGATTGTTTCCTCTTTGTCTTCATCTGCCACACTGACTACAACCGTTCCGTAGTTCTTAAGTGTAAGGCCTGATGCAATAAGTGCCTTGTATGCAGCACGGTGGAGTCTCTTGTCGTATCCGATTGCTTCACCTGTTGATTTCATCTCAGGTGAAAGATAAGCGTCCATACCGCTGAGCTTTGAGAACGAGAATGCAGGAACCTTAACATAGAAGCGTCCTCTTTCTTCAGGGTATCTTACTGTGATTCCCTGCTCCTCAAGAGAAATGCCGAGATTACATCTCGTTGCGATATCAGCAAGTGAGTAGCCTGTTGCCTTTGAAAGGAACGGTACCGTTCTTGATGAACGCGGGTTAACCTCGATGATATATACGTTGTCATCGGCATCAACAATAAACTGGATGTTAAACAAACCGATGATGCCTATTCCCAGTCCCAGCTTTTCCGCATAATCGAGAATTGTCTCTTTAACCTTTTCGGAAATGCTGTATGAAGGATAAACGGAAATTGAGTCACCTGAGTGAACACCCGTTCTTTCAACAAGCTCCATGATTCCGGGGACGAAGACCTTTTTACCGTCACAAATGGCATCTACTTCGACTTCTTTGCCGCGGATGTATTTATCAACCAATACCGGCTTGTCAGCGTCAACTTCTACGGCTGTATTCAGATACTTTCGAAGGTCAACTTCTTTTGCGACAATCTGCATTGCCCGTCCGCCAAGCACGAAGGAAGGACGAACAAGTACGGGATAACCGATTTCTTCAGTTGCCGTAACACCCTCTTCGATGCTTGTTACCGCACGTCCCTTCGGCTGCGGAATCTCAAGAGAAGAAAGAAGTTTTTCAAAGGCGTCTCTGTTTTCTGCACGCTCGATGGCGTCACAGTCAGTTCCGATGATTTTAACGCCGCGGTCACGGAGAGGCTCTGCAAGGTTGATTGCAGTCTGTCCGCCGAGGGTTGCAATTACTCCGTCAGGCTTCTCAAGCTCGATGATGTTCATTACGTCCTCAACACAGAGCGGCTCAAAATAGAGCTTGTCTGAACATGTGTAGTCTGTGGAAACCGTTTCCGGGTTGTTGTTTATGATAATAGCTTCAAAGCCCGAAGCTTTGATTGTCTGAACTGCATGAACTGTTGAGTAGTCAAACTCAACACCCTGTCCGATACGAATCGGGCCTGCGCCCAAAACGATGATTTTTTTCTTGTCTGTAACCACGGACTCATTCTCGTCTTCGTATGTTGAATAGAAATACGGGATGTAGCTCTGAAACTCCGATGCACAGGTATCAATCATCTTATATACCGGGAAGATTCCGTTTTCTTTTCTGAGTTTGAAAATTTCAACCTCAGGCATCTTCCACATTACGCCAAGCACCTTGTCGGAGTATCCCATTTTCTTTGCTTTGCGGAGCACGTCGATGTCGCCGGGGTTTGCACGGACCACGGTTTCCATTTTAACGATATTTTCAAATTTGCGGATGAAGAATTTGTCGATGCCCGTTACCTTTGTGATAACATCAACAGTCTCGCCCTGTTTGAGAAGCTCTGCAATTGCGAAAATTCTGTCGTCCGTACCTCTCTTGATATATTCGATGAGCCCGTCATGATCTCTGTTGTCGAAAATCTTGTGGTGAAGGTGGCATTGACCCGTCTCAAGAGAACGGATTGCCTTGAGGATGCTTTCCTCAACAGTGCGTCCTATGCTCATAACTTCGCCTGTAGCCTTCATCTGTGTTGAAAGGGTATTGCTTGCGTCAGCAAACTTATCAAACGGGAAACGGGGCATTTTTGAAACCACATAGTCCATTGTAGGCTCGAAGGATGCCGGTGTATTTGCAATTTGAATTTCATCAAGTGTCATGCCGACACCGATCTTAGCCGAAACTCTGGCAATCGGATAACCGCTGGCCTTTGAGGCAAGAGCCGATGAACGTGACACACGCGGGTTTACTTCGATTAAGTAATACCGGAATGACTTCGGGTCAAGAGCGAACTGAACGTTACAGCCGCCTTCGATTTCCAGCGCGCGGATAATCTTCAGCGCACTGTCACGAAGCATGTGATATTCCTTGTTTGTAAGAGTCTGTGACGGACATACAACAACGGAGTCACCGGTGTGAATACCCACCGGGTCAATGTTTTCCATATTACAGATAACGATGGCAGTGTCGTTTTTGTCACGCATTACCTCGTACTCAATTTCCTTGTAGCCCTTAACACTCTTCTCGATAAGCACCTGGCTTACGGGTGAGCATGCAAGCGCATTTTTCATTATCGGTAAAAATTCTTCTTCGTTGTTTGCAAAGCCGCCGCCTGTTCCGCCAAGTGTGAACGCAGGACGAAGAACAACGGGATAGCCGATCTTTTCGGCAACCGCAAGGCCCTCTTCCATTGTTCCCGCAATGTCAGACGGAAGCACCGGCTCGCCCAGCTTTGTACAGAGTTCCTTGAAAAGCTCACGGTCTTCTGCGCACTCGATTGAGTTGCTCTTTGTGCCGAGAAGTTCAACGCGACATTCCTTTAAAATGCCCTTCTTTTCAAGCTGCATGGCAAGGTTAAGACCTGTCTGTCCTCCGATGCCCGGTAAAATGGCATCCGGTCTCTCATATCGTATTATCTTTGCAATATATTCAAGTGTAAGCGGCTCCATATATACCTTGTCGGCAATGGATGTATCCGTCATGATTGTTGCGGGGTTTGAGTTGCAGAGAACAACCTGATAACCCTCTTCCTTAAGTGCAAGACATGCCTGTGTACCGGCATAGTCAAACTCAGCTGCCTGACCGATTACGATGGGGCCTGAACCGATTACAAGAACCTTTTTAATATCATCTCTTTTAGGCATCCTTGTTCACCTCCATCATTTCAATAAAGCGGTCGAAGAGATATGCACTGTCCTGAGGTCCGGGTGCACTCTCCGGATGGTACTGAACACAGAAAACCATATCCTTCTCACACTTTGCACCCTCAACCGTATTATCCAGGATGTTCATGTGAGTAACCTTGAGGTCTTTTCCCTCAAGTGTTTCGGGCTTAACCGCATATGAATGGTTCTGCGATGTGATTTCTATTTTACCGGTCTCCAGATTTCTTACGGGATGGTTTCCGCCGCGGTGTCCGAATTTCAGTTTGTATGTCTCTCCGCCGTATGCAAGAGAGATAATCTGATGACCGAGGCAGATACCGAACAGAGGCTTTTTACCGATAATGTTTTTTACTGTTTCGATTGTTTCCGGAACGTCGGCAGGGTCGCCGGGGCCGTTTGAAATAAAGATTCCGTCCGGACTTAAAGCAAGAATTTCTTCCGCAGTTGTATTGTACGGAACTCGTGTAATGTCGCAGCCTCTTTTGTTGAGAGATCTTACGATGTTCTGCTTCATTCCGCAGTCGATTGCGACAACATGATATTTCGGATTTTCAGAAGGAGCCTTAACAATGTTCTTCGGACTTACTTTTGAAACGGCATCGGTTGGAATTCCCGTTTTCTTTATAATTTTGATTCCTTCTTCCAAAGGCGTATCAGCGTCTGTTATGAGGACGCGGCAGCTTCCGAAGTCTCTGATTGACCTTGTTATCTTTCTTGTGTCCACGCCGCAGATTCCCGGAATGTCATATCTTTTCATTACCTGTGAAAGCGTTTCGCGGGATCTGAAGTTTGACGGCTCGTCGTTGTATTCCCTGACAACAAATGCACCGATTGTTGGTGTTGCACATTCGTAGTCACCGTCAGCCATTCCGTAGTTTCCGATAAGCGGATATGTCATTACGACAGCCTGGTATGTGTATGAAGGGTCGGAAAGAATTTCCTGGTATCCCACCATTGATGTGTTGAATACGAGCTCACAGACCTTGTTTACGTCTGCTCCGAATCCGTATCCGTAAAATTCTCTTCCGTCCTCGGTTATAATCTTTTTCTGTTTTTCAAATTCCATTTGAATGCCTCTTAATTCTTCTTTTCGGACAGTCTTGTTTCGAACCAGTTTTTTCGAACATCGCCCGGAATTCGTGTCGGATAATCGCCGCTGAAGCACGCGTTGCAGTACCCGCACCCGCCCGTAAGTTCACCAAGTTTTTCCTGAGGAAAATATCCCAGCGAATCAGCCCCTATTATACTTGATATTTCCGAAATAGTATATTTACATGCTATTAAATTTTCTTCGGAATCAATGTCTGTTCCGTAGTAACAGGGGTGGAGGAACGGAGGCGATGAAATCCTTACGTGAACCTCCTTTGCACCTGCTTCGCGAAGAAGCTTTACAACCCTTCCCATTGTGTTTCCGCGGACAATTGAGTCATCTACCAGGACAACCTTTTTACCGCGAACGCATTCCTCTACGGCAGCAAGCTTTATTCTTATGCCGTCCAGTCTTGCTCCCTGTCCGGGAGATATGAAAGTTCTGCCGATGTACTTATTTTTGATAAGTCCTATTCCGTAAGGAATTCCCGATGCACGGGAAAATCCCAGTGCCGCATCAAGACCTGAATCAGGAGCACCTATTACAACGTCCGCGTCGGCAGGACAGCTCTCTGCCAAAATCTCACCTGCCCTGACTCTGGATGCATGGACGGAAACACCGTCTATTACTGAGTCAGGTCTTGCGAAATATATGTATTCAAACACGCAAAGCTTCCTGTCCCTCACCTTGCAGTGTTCTTTTCTTGAAATAACTCCGTCCTTTGTGAATACAAGAATTTCTCCGGGTTCAATGTCTCTGATAACCTCGCCGCCCACCGCCTTGATGGCACAGCTTTCTGACGCAACCACATATGTTCCGTCTTCTGTTTTACCGTAGCAAAGAGGTCTGAAACCGTACGGATCACGCACACAAATAAGCTTCTGTGCTGACATGATGATAAGCGAATATGCTCCCTCAAGCTTGTACATTGCACAGCTTACGGCATCTTCAACAGAAGGCGCCTGAAGTCTTTCTTTCGTTATTATGTGTGCTATGATTTCCGTGTCGCTTGTTGAATGGAAAATCGCACCGGACATCTCAAGATTGTTTCGAAGATCCACGGCATTGCTGAGGTTGCCGTTATGTGCAAGCGCCATTTTGCCTTTTTGGTGATTTATTTCTACCGGTTGGCAGTTTGCTCTTGTCTGCACTCCCGTGGTGGCATATCTTACATGAGCTGTTGCCATCGTACCCTTCGGAAATCTCGAAAGTATATCCTCGGTAAAAACCTCATTCACAAGTCCCAGATCTTTATGTGACGAAAACACTCCGTCGTCATTGACTACAATACCGCAGCTTTCCTGTCCTCTGTGCTGCAAAGCATAAAGTCCGTAATACGAAAGTCTTGCCATATCGCATGGTTCCTGTGCAAAAATTCCGAAAACACCGCACTCCTCGTGGATACTCATAATATTCCTCCTGTACCTTTCGGTAAAAAAAAACAGCCGCTGCGGAAAGCAGCGACTATTTTAAAGAAATCAAATATTATCAGTTAACCTCTTCATGATTTCCGCATAAGCGTCTTCAACACCGCCCATATCTCGACGGAAACGGTCTTTGTCCAGCTTTTCTTTTGTTTCGCTGTCCCAAAGTCTGCATGTGTCAGGACTGATTTCATCAGCAAGAACGATCGTACCGTCTGAAAGCTTACCGAACTCCAGTTTGAAGTCTACCAATATTACGCCGCATTCTTTCCAAAAAGCTTTAAGCTCCTCATTGATTTTCAATGAGTATTTTTTGATAGTCTCAATTTCTTCCTTTGTTGCAAGCTTCATGGCAATTGCATGAGACTCGTTCATGAGAGGATCGCCCAAATCATCATTCTTATATGAAACTTCAAATGTAGGTTCATCGAATACAACACCCTCTTCAACGCCGTAACGCTTTGAGAATGAACCTGCTGCGATGTTTCTGATGATTACTTCAAGAGGTACGATTGATACCTTCTTTACTACTGTCTCACGGTCGTTTAATTCCTCAACGTAGTGAGTCGGAATTCCGGATTTTTCGAGCTTCTGCATAAGCAGGTTGCTCATTTTGTTGTTGATAACACCCTTGCCTGCGATTGTGCCCTTCTTGAGACCATTAAAGGCTGTGGCATCATCTTTGTATGATACAATATATAACTCAGGGTTTTCTGTTGCATATACCTTTTTTGCTTTTCCTTCGTAAAGCTGTTCCTTCTTCTCCATCTTCCTGCACCTCGTTTATATTTCTTATGGAAAAGGCAAAGACAACTCCGAGAATATACCCAAAGACGCCTTTGCCTTTTTTCAAGTAAATTTATACTCTTATTTGTCACTTTTGTCAATCTGAAAAAGCATAAAAAAAGAGACCGTAAACATATGTTTACGGTCCCCGTTTTATTATTTTGTTTATGCCTCTTTAACCACGTTAGCAGCTCTGAGTTTGCCTGTGTTCTTTGGATCCGGCTCAGTGTCGAATGTAACCTTCTGTCCTTCAGCGAGAGTTTTGAATCCCTCTGACTGAATAGCTGAGAAATGAACAAAGATATCATCTCCGCCTTCGTCATTCTGAATAAATCCAAATCCTTTTGCAGCATTAAACCATTTTACTGTACCTGTATTCATTGCGGTACCTCCATACGAATTTTTACGAACTTAAGCGACAAACTGCTTATTAATATACACAAATTGTCAATAAATAGATTTTAATATCTTATTCACAATTTGTCAATATTTTTTTCAAAGTTTTGTAAAAATTCGGAAAACGTCTGTAAACTGCTTTTCTCAGATGCTCTTTGCGTTAGCAAGAAGGTACTTTTCAGCTTCTCCGTTCCAGAGGCCGTTGTGTTTGTCACAAATGTCAGCAAGCTCCTTGAAGAAAGGATCTGTCTCACCCTTCTCTCTGAAATCGGCAATAGCTGTAAGAGGCATGTCGATATTTGTGTAAACAAGCTTTTTACCACCCGGAATGTGAGGAAGATTCTTAACTGTCTCAACAGTGCAGTTAAGTCCGCCTACGTGAGTAATCATTGATGAAGGGTTGATCTTACCTGAGCTCATCATCTCAAGAGACTCAATCATATCAGCTGTGTTACCGCCTGAAGTACCAACTAAGTGGTGAGAAGCGTAATGAACATCATAGAAGTTTATTGTAGCTGAGAAGTCAGCCTTTGAAGGACCTGCGAAGAAGTTAAGACATCCGTCCTTGCCGAGAAGAGCATCGCCCTGCTCAACAACAGGTTTTACAGGTGCGAATACCATTACATCATCGTATCCTGCGCCGTCTGTAAGGCTTCTTAAGTATTCAACAGGGTTCTCAAGGGATCCTGTGTTTACGTATACAAGCTTAACTCCGTTCTTTGCAGCTTCTTCAACTGTGTAAATAGAAGCAGCTCTTGTAAGTCTTGCTTCGTCAATATCTGTTACAACAAGAAGTCCCGGCTTTCTGTCACAGTGGATAGCATAGTCGATGGCACCGATACCCATAGGACCTACACCGGCGAGGATTGCCATATTGCCGCCCTCTTTGATTCCCATGCTGTGAACATATTCGCCCTGTGTTGTGTGGTACATAGCGTGGTATGTTCCGACGATACATGACATAGGCTCTGCAATGCTTCCGTAGAAGTATGTGTCATTGTCATAATCAAGCAAGCAGTTCATTTCCATTACTTCGTTCGGTAAAATGCCGTATGTTGAGCTGCCGCCGATGTATCGGTATGAATATCCCGGAGCATCAAGGCTTCCTTTATAGTTAAGAGCAGGTTGGATTGAGAACTTCTGTCCTGCCTTGTACTTGTCTGCCCACTTTGAACCAACCTCAACGATTTCGCCGCAGAACTCATGTCCTACGATAATCGGATTCTCTGCAACATCGTTCGGAACTCTCTTGTGGTCAGCTCCCTGGATTGTTGCTTTGTATGTAGACATACAAATACTGTCTGAAATGATGTGAACAAGGATTTCATCATCCTTGATTGCCGGAAGCTCAAATTCCTCCAAACGTAAATCATCTTTGCCGTACAATCTTACTGCTTTTGTTTTCATGTATTTTTCTTCCTTTCAAATATTATTTATTTTTTAGTACTTGAAAACCGATAATTCAATGTTATTCACCATGCTGAGCATAGGAGTTTCATATGCATTAAACTGCTCCTCAGTTGCCTCATATGTGAATATGTAATATGCCATGGCACGTGAGCAAACGAACATCTCGCCCTTCGTACCGTCTTCTTTTACGTATTTGTATCTTAAGAAAGTACAATGCTTTCCCGCAAACTTTTCAGGGGATGTTAAATCCTTTGCTCCCATTCCCTCAATCATTTCCTTTGCCTTGCCGCCGGCCTCGTCAAGATCGTAGGGCGCCGGGGTAACAGCTGTTTCGGCAGTGGACTCAGGCCATTCAAATCCGTCGATTTCTTTATAGTAGGCACTGAACAGAACTCCCTCTATCGGTATCTTTATAGGCTCCGGTGTGGCTGAAGCCGGATTCTGTGAACCTGCTTCGCTCTCATATACAACAGCCTCTTCGTCATAAGGATATGCCTTAAGAAAAAGACCTGTTTCAGAATCAATATAGAAGCCGTTTTCACCGGGAACAATTTCCCACTTATTCGGATATTTGAGTCTGCAGAAAAATCTTGATGCAGAATATACGTCTTTCACATCATCGTAAGGATCTTCTTCTGTTCCGCTCTTTGCCCACATGGCAAGAATGAAAACAAAAAGTGCGATGAGCAAAAGAATACAGGCGATTACAATGTATTTGACACGGGATTTTTTCTTCCCGTTTTTACCGTTTCCGCCATGGTCGTCATTTGAAGTTTTGTTAGATGTTCCCTGAACATTTTCCATCGAAAAGCGGTTTGCCGCTCTTCTTTCTTCATCAGGGTATAATTGTGCAGGCATTACTGTCCTCCTGAAACTTCATACATCAAGAGTATAACACTAACGTAAGCGTTATGCAATTTGATTATTGACTTTGGGAGTTGATATAATAGGCATAAAATAAAGGATTAAGAGGCAGATATGGCTAATAAAAGAATCGCAATCACTATAGGAGATCCCGCAGGAATCGGACCGGAAATCGTACTGAAGGCAATGGCAGAGACCGGTCTTTCACAGTGCCTGTCCGCGGAAATCAGGGTGTTCGGCTCACGCAGAGTTTTAGAGGATATGTCCTCCCTGCTCGGGCTTTCTTTCGGCGATTCTTTTTGGAATGAAACAGTTGTTGATGTTCCCGGCCCGGAGCTTCCTTCGGAATACCCGGGCAAAGTTTCGGCTGCATGCGGACAGCATGCCTTTAACTATATCGAAGCCGCTGCAGCTTATGCCATGGAAGACCCTGCTCATTCGGCCGTGGTTACTGCGCCCATTAACAAAGAAGCTCTGCGCGCGGCAGGGGTGCCGTACATCGGTCACACTGAAATTCTCGGCGGCCTCACTGATTCTCATGACCCTCTTACAATGTTTGAAACCCTGGGACTTCGCGTATTCTTTTTAACGAGACATGTTTCTCTGAGACAGGCCTGCGACATGATTACCGAAGACCGTATTCTTGACTATATCCGTCGCTGCACCGCTGCTCTTGCCCGTCTCGGGATTACCGACGGTAAAATGGCCGTTGCGGGACTTAACCCGCATTGCGGAGAGCACGGTCTGTTCGGAAACGAAGAGCGTGAAGTTGAAAAGGCAGTAAAGCGCGCTGTTTCGGAAGGCTACGACGTTGTGGGCCCCGTAGGTCCCGATTCCGTATTCCACCTTGCGAAAATCGGGCGCTTTGATTCCGTGTTGTCTCTCTATCATGATCAGGGACATATTGCCACCAAGACTTTGGATTTTGAGCGTACAATCGCATTCACATTGGGTTTGCCCTTCCTCAGAACATCGGTAGACCACGGCACTGCTTTTGATATTGCCGGTAAAAAAACAGCTTCTTCCGTAAGTATGGAAGAAGCCGTTAAACTCGCTTTAAAATATCTTTAATTTATTATCCCTTTTTTCTTCTTACAACTACAAGTGAAGAAAGTGAAACTGCTGCAAGAGCTACAAGACCAACGTCAAATGTTTTTGCGTTTTCAGCATCCTTAGGCGGCTGTGTAGGTGTTGCAGGAGCAGCTGTCGGTTGTTCAGTAGCCGGTGCTTCTGTCGGCTTTGAAGGATCAGGAGCTTCTGTCGGCTTTGAAGGATCTGCTGTAGGTCCTACAGGTGTTGTGCCGTTCTTTGCGTCTTCATATAAAGCTGCTGCCTCTGCATCGATGACATGTGTCTTATACATTCTTGCAAAAGCAATCTTTGCATTGATTGTTGTTGCACCAAACATTGAACCGTATGTTGATTCACCGATAAGAACCTGATTGCTCTTCTGAGGATATCTTGTGTCAGCTGTCTTTGTAGGTCTCTGTGTTGACTTAGCTACCTGCTGACCGTTTAAGTAGAAGTAGTTATATTCTCCGTCTGATGTTCCGATGATGTGTACCCACTGTTTTCTCGGAAGAAGCTCAGTTGAATATGCATTGCACATATCGAAGTTTCCGTCAGCGTCTGTACCTGAAACACATCTGAATCCCATTGACTTATCTGAACCGTCATTGTATTCCTGAAGATGAATTGATCCGAAGTTACATTCGAAGAAAGTCTGGTTCTGCTGATACTCAGAAGCCTCAGGAATTACATATAAGTACATTTCCATTGTGAAGCCGTTTGTAAGATCATAACCGCTGAAGTCGAATCCGTTTTTGTTTTCCCAAATCATATTTCCGGCATCTTCAAATAAAGCAACTTTTCTGCCAAGTGTTGCATCATCCTCGAGAACGAGGTCTGCACCTGAAATATCAACATTGAGTGCATAGTTTCCTGTAGCGTCTTCTGCTGAACCTGTGTTGAAATCAACATTGAAGAATAAGTGGTCGCTGATTGATTCTGCGCTTGTCGGTATAATGCACATTGCCATGAGAATCACTGTTGCTATGGTAAGTGCCATAATCTTTCGTAACATAACTGCCTCCTGGGACATAGATATATATGATTATGATAATACCGCAAGGCCTGAAGTGTCAAGATAAAATCCGTCATTGCAGCAGCTTTTTTATTCCTATATAATATTTGAAAACGGAGGAACAATATGGATTGGACAGATATCATAATAAACATAGATTCTAAGGATGCAGAGCTTGCTTCCGCGGTGGCACAGATGGTTGTAAACCGCGGCATTTATCTTGAAGATTATTCTGACTTTGATACGGAAATTCAGAAGTTCGGCCCCATTGAAATCATTGATGCTGATTTGCTTGCAAAAGACAGAGAGCATGCAAAACTTCACATATATTTCAGCCCTGAGGAAAATCCCGCAGAAGGTCTGGCCTTTTTACGTGAGAGATTTGATGCCGAAGGCATCGCCTACTCAATTGACGAAGCCAGTGTCGGAGAGGATGACTGGGCAAACAACTGGAAGAAATATTTCAAGCCCATGCCTGTAGGCGAAAAGCTTGTTATTGTCCCTTCATGGGAAAAGGACTCTCTCGATGACGATTTAAAGGACCGTGCGCAGCTCATTATCGATCCCGGTATGGCCTTCGGTTCAGGCCAGCATGAAACAACACGTCTTTGCATGGAGCTTATCGAAAAATATGTCACTCCTAAAGCAGACGTTCTGGACGTGGGTACAGGCAGCGGAATTCTTGCAATCGCAGCTCTGCTCTTAGGTGCCAGGAAAGTTACCGGTGTTGACATTGATGCATTATCGGTAAAAGTAGCTGCCGAAAACGCGGAATTAAACGGTGTCGGAGACCGCTTCACTTCTGTATTAGGCGACCTTGCAAAGGACATAGACGGCAAATTCAATCTTATCACTGCGAATATTGTCGCAGACATAGTCATACAGCTTACCCGCTCTGCTTCAACACTTCTTGCAGATGACGGAATATATATTGTTTCCGGAATTATAGAGGAAAGACTTTCTGATGTGCTTGCCGCTCTTGATGAGCTCGGCCTTCATGTTATTGAAGAAAAGCGCGACAGAGGCTGGTGCGCCCTTGCCTGCAGGTTCTGAGAAAAACATAAAAGCCATACCTTCCACAGCTATTTTTGTTCCTGCTTATTATCGTGCGTGTTTTATAAAAATATGCACGATAATATTGACATTAATAGATTATTGTGTATAATTACCGGTAAAGAGGTAGTTATTATGCTTAAACTTTTAAGAGAAAACAAAACAAATTTTGACTTATGCTTTTTTATCAACGAATTATGTGAAGCATCTAAAAAGCTTGGTTATCTTGAATCAAAGATAGCCTCCTATCAGTTTGA